>CAYXMB010000191.1:0-3030 GCA_964466085.1 uncultured Ruminococcus sp. | reverse complement strand
CGTTTCGATTTCTCCGCAAAGCGCTCTTGTTTTAAGTGCAAGGTCCTTTTCGTATTCGAAATCGGAAGAATTCCTGAGCCCTTTTACTATATAATTTGCACCGACTTTTTTGCAATATTCGAAGAGGTACCCGTGCCAAACGCAAACCGTGATTTTTTCACCGTAAGTGCATTCCGCAACGGTATTTTGTATCATTTCAAGACGTTCGCTTTCACCGAACAAATATTTCTTATCGGGGTTCAGCGCAATCAAAACGTGTACTTTGTCGAAAAGTTCACATGCCTTTTCGAGAATATCGAGATGACCTTTCGTAAAAGGGTCGAAGCTTCCCGCAAACACCGCTTCTCTTTTCTTCATAAAGCGCTCCTTTTAATGCCGTCTGTTTTCGAAAATTATATTTCAAGCAAAGTGAGTCTTGTTCTGCCGTACCTTGCGGTCCTTCTCACCGTGAATTTTTTCATAAGTTCGATATCACCCGAAAAAACATCATTAAGAACGGCATCGTCATCACTCGGTCTTTGTCTTTTGTTTTTCTTTTTTTCGTCGTCCGAAGTATCTGTTTCGCACACAACAACGCCGTTCAACGCAAGCAAATCGCCGTTATGAATAATCGAAAGAGCTTCTTTCATATAAATCGAATTGTAAGGCGGATCCAAAAAAATCACATCGTATTTTTCACGCCCGACGGCGGAAGTCAAAAAGCTCTTGAAATCCGTTGACGACACGACACACCTGTCACGAAGTTTTGTTTTTGCGGCGTTTTTTAAAATAATGTCGGCGGCTTCTCTCGATATATCGATAAAAACCGCTTTTGCGGCTCCGCAACTCAAAGCTTCAAGCCCAAGCTGTCCGCTCCCCGCAAAAAGATCCAAAACCTTTCTGCCCTCTATGTCGAACCGAATCATCGAAAAAAGTGCCTCTTTGACTCTATCGGCAGTCGGTCTCGTTATTTCTTCGCCGTCAAGGGTATCAAGAACGGTACCTCTTGCACTTCCGGTTATAATTCTCATTTTATTTTTTCTCCGATTGTTCTTTGTTATCAAAATACTCTTTTATTCGCTCGGCATCGGCAATGCTTACTCTTTCGACCGATGCGATTTCCGAAATATCGGCATTTGCAAGCGCATCGAGGCTTTCAAACCTCAAAAGAATTGCCTTCGCCTTAGCTTTACCGATTCCTTTTATTTTTTCAAGTTCCGAAGTTTTAAGGCTTTTAAGCTTTGCGGATTTCATTTTCCCTATTGTGAAGCGATGAACTTCTTCCTGAAGCTTATATATAAATCTGAAAATAAGCAAATCTTTCGCAATACTTATTTCCTCATCCTCGCTCACGAGAGAGCGTGTTTTGTGGTGAGAATCTTTCACCATACCGAATACGGGTATCTCATACCCGAGTTCCGAAATAAGTGTCTTTATGACGGCGACATGACTCATTCCGCCGTCAAGGAGGATAAGATCGGGCATTTTCGAAAAAGAGCCCTCTTTATCGGCAAGATGAGAAAGTCTCCTCGTTATTGCCTCTCTCATTGAGCCGTAATCGTTCGGCATATCGGCCGATTTGATTCTGAAATACCTATAATCGCTTTTTGAGAAAACCCCGTTTTCGACAACCGTCATTCCCGCTGTGATATATTCGTCGCCGAGATTCGAAATATCGTAACATTCTATCCTTTGAGGAACCACCTCAAGAGAAAGAAGTTTTGCAAGCGAAACAAGGAGTTTTTCATTCGCATCGGTACGTGCCCTTCTGCTCTCGGCATGTCGGCGGGCATCATTTTCGACCATAACGCAAAGCCTTCTGAGCTCGCCCTTCACGGGGGTTTTCAAAGTGACTTTTTTTCCCGCTTTTTTCGTCAAATAGTCGGAAATAAGATTTTTTTCGTTTTCCGGCATTTCGAAAGACAGCAATATTTCAGAGGGAATATACTCACGCCCGACATATAAATTGGAAATAAAAGCGGTCAAAGGGCAGTCACCGTATTCTCCGGTACAAGTTTCTATTTTTTCTCCGTCGACTTCGTTTTTCGTTATATATCCGACAATTTCATCGGGTCCGAAAATAAACTGCTCGCTGTCGGCAATTATTCCGTCTCGAATATAGAAAACTGCGGCACATCTGCTGTTGTCGACCGATGTCAAAGCTATGACGTCATATTCGCTTTGAGGAGGAAGTGACGTAATTTTTTTCTTTTTAGTCAGTTTTTCAAGTGCCGTAATGCTATCACGGCACCTTGCGGCTTCCTCGTATCTTTCGACATCGGAATTGAGCATCATACGCTCTCTTAAGTCTCCGAGTGCCGATTTTACGTTTCCCTTCAAAACACTCACTGCGCAGTCGATAAGCGCTTTATATTCGTCTTTATCAATCTCTCCCGTGCAAACCCCGCAACACCGCCCTATCTGGCGGTTTATGCAAGGACGCACTTTTCCTATGTCTCTCGGAAAAGAGTGCTTGCAGGACGGGATTTTGAAAATTTTCTCAACGGTCGATATAATTTCATATGCGACGGTTGTACCCGAATAAGGTCCGAAATATAATCCTTCCTCGCCCTTTTTTCGTGTCACGGTTATACGGGGATAATCGCCGCCCGTTACTTTGATATAAGGATAGGATTTCGAATCTTTCAGCAAAATATTGTATTTCGGTTTGTGCTTTTTTATAAGGTCGTTTTCAAGAATAAGCGCATCCATTTCGGTTTCACATACGATATACCTGAAATTATTGACGCTCGACGCCATCTTCGACGTTTTGACGTCGTGTGAGCCGTGAAAATACTGACTTACTCTGTCACGGAGATATCTGCTTTTTCCGACGTATATTACCTCTCCCGATTTGTTTTCCATAACGTAAACACCGGGAAGTCTCGGAAGAGATGCGGCTTTGTTTCTGAGAAATTCCGTGCCGTTTATTTCGTTGTTTTCCGTCGTTATCCCCTCCTTCGACCGATTTCAGTTTGTTTTTCGGAAAATTTTAAAACAGCCGTCCATCAGGACGGCTGTGCTTCGTATAAACTTAGTCATCAAGTTCCG
>CAYXMB010000190.1:0-3044 GCA_964466085.1 uncultured Ruminococcus sp. | reverse complement strand
GCTCTCATATGAGAATACCAACGAGCTCAAAGAGTCGGAATCCTACAACAAATATTATTCCGTCGATTATCAGAACTGGAAAGACGAAGTAATAAGTCAGTATGCGACAATTAACGAGGCACTTTCCGACCTTCAAACAACGCTTATCGACAATCACGAGTTTGTTTCGGCATACCGTGTTCCCACAGAAGCCGAGCTTGAAGCCGACTATGCGGAAGCGGAAGCTAAAACTGCGGAAGCCGAAAAGAAGCTTGCAGAGCAGATTGCAAAAGAAGAACTCGACAAACTGCTTGCAGACCGTAAAGGCACGAAAGCTCCCACTCCCGAAAAGAGAGTTTCGACGGAATACACCGTAACTCTTAAAACGACGGAAGACGGAACGCAGTACAGCCCCGTAGATAAGTACAAGACGACAACGGGTACCGTGGTCAACGTAACTTACGAAAACGGAACGAGCTTCTTCATTAACTACAACACATACGACGTTGTCGTAAACTTCAACGGAGCCGACCACACAATAGGTGCGCTTGACTTCGTAAAGCTTGACTGAAAGGAGGCAAAGCAATGAATTTTCCCGCAACTTCAAAAGGTAAAGGCAAAAAGAAGGGCGCAATGGGCGGTCTCAAGGAAATTACCAAGATAGTTTCCCTTGACAAGAAAAAAGCGAGAGCAGGTTGGCTGTTCGTTCTCCCGTTCATCATCGGCTTTGTGATTATCTATATACCGATAATCTGGCAGTCGATATCCTTCAGCTTCTCGGAAATCAACTATATTCAGGGCGGCGGTTACATAACCGAATTCGTAGGACTTCAGAACTACAAAAACGCACTGTTCAGCGATGCCTCGTTCCTCACAACGCTTACAAGCGGAATAGGTCAGCTGATACTTGAAATCCCGATTATAATCTTCTTCTCGCTTTTCGTCGCGATTCTCCTGAATCAGAAAATGGTGGGAAGAGCGGCATTCCGTGCGATATTCTTCATCCCGGTTATCCTTTCAACCGGACTTATAGCGCAAATCGATGCAGGCAACACTCTCGGAAACTATATGTCGTCGACAGATGCGACAATCGATACGGGAGGCTCAAATGCGGCGGCGGAGATAGTATCGTCGGTCGACATCCAAAGTTTGTTCTCAAACATGATTGTCGGCGGCGAAATCGTCGAAACCGTAACGGGATTTGTTAACAACATCTTCGATATCGTAAACCGCTCCGGCGTTCAGATGCTCATATTCCTCGCCGGACTTCAGGGAATTTCCCCTTCGATTTACGAATCGTGCCAAATGGAAGGTGCATCGGCATGGGAAACCTTCTGGAAGATAACCCTTCCCATGATAAGCCCGATGATTCTCGTAAACTTCGTTTATACGATAATCGACTCCTTCACAGCGGAATCGAATAAAGTAATGTCGTATATTTCAAGCGTTTACACATCGGCAGGCAACGGCGGACAGGTACTTTCAAGCGCAATGAGCTGGATGTACTTCTTAATCGTAATTATCATCGTTGCGGTAGTTGCACTTGTGGCAAGCAAGCTTGTATTCTACCAGAGAAGAGACTGAGAAAGGGGGATTTGCAAATGAACAAAGCTGAAACGACCTCAAAGGTCAAAAGAGAGACTAAAAATACGATAAGAGTCGAATTTGACAGAACTCCCTTCTTCGAAAGAATAAAGGCGAAATACTTCACCCTTTATTTTCTCCAAAGAGCGGCATGGTATCTTTTCAGATTCCTTCTCCTTCTCGGCATTTCCTATATCATTCTGTTCCCGTTCTTCTCGAAGATATCGACCTCGTTCATGAGCCCGTCCGACTTCGTCGACGTAACGGTATCTCTTATTCCGAGAAGCCCGACACTTGATACTTACAAAGCTATCATCACCGAAAACAATTACCTTGAGGCGCTTGCCAACACTTTCGTTCTCTCGGTATCCTGCGCACTCCTTCAGACTTTCGTATGCTGCCTTATAGCGTACGGCTTTGCGAAATTTAAATTCAAGGGTAACAACCTTCTGTTCGCTCTTGTAATTTTCACGATGATAGTGCCCCATTCCACCCTTAAACTTTCGCTTCTTATGGAATTCAGAAACTTCGATATTCTCGGAATTTTCAACCTTCTCGGCGGCGGCGTTGTGGATTGGATCAATATTACCGAAAACACCTATATAAAGCTGACCAACACGTATTGGCCTCTGTGGATTCTCTCCGCAACAGGTCTTGCTTTCAAAAACGGACTTTACATTTACATGCTCCGTCAGTTCTTTAAGGGCGTTCCCGACGAACTTGAAGAAAGCGCTTACGTTGACGGCTCCGGCGTTTTCAGAACTTTCGTTCAAATTATTCTTCCCCTGTCGGTCCCGATGCTTATAACGGTATTCATGTTCGCATTCTCATGGCAGTGGACGGACAATTTCTACACTGACCTGTTCTACACATCAAGCGGTCCGACTCTTATGACGGATATCGTGGCAATCCCGAAATCGCTTGATACAAGTTTTGCCGGCGGCTCAATGTATTCGACGGCAATCACAAACACCTGCGGTATGCTGATTATAGCTCCCCTTATCCTGATTTACGTTTTCGCTCAGAAATACATCATTCAGGGTATTGAGCGTTCCGGTATCACAGGCTGATAATAAAACACTTATAAAAGAGCGGTGAAGTCCAAACGGACTTCACCGCTTTTCCTTTGCGTTTTTTTTGAAAAAGCTTGCACTTTTTTGCAACACCGTCGACGCTCGTTTTGTGCGATACTCCGCCGTTTTTCCCTTTCCGCCCTTTGAAAAATCACACAAAATCCTTTAAGCGACCGATATTACTCAAACAACCCGAAAAACATCTTTTTGATACGGCATTGCTTTTTAAAAACGCAAGATAATATGGTACAAATGCACAAAAAACATTTTCCGAATGTGTGAAAAGCTTTCGAAATCTCTTGTATTTTCATGCTCATTATGATATACTTGGAATTGGAAAAACGGATTTCGATTTTCCCGAAACTTTTTAAAATTACGGAGGGGAAATGGTAGGCGTGAAAAAGAAAA
>CAYXMB010000189.1:0-3051 GCA_964466085.1 uncultured Ruminococcus sp. | reverse complement strand
TACGTGAATAAGTTGTTATCCAACGCAATCCGAGTGTAAGGCGTCTTTCTTCTCTTACTTCCATAGGAACCTGGTAGTTCGAACCGCCTATACGGCGAGCCTTAACCTCAAGAACAGGCATAACGTTTTCAAGCGCTTCGGTGAAAACTTCCAAAGCATTTTGGTTGACTTTTGCTTCAACGATTGCAAATGCATCGTATACGATCTTCTGAGCAACGCCCTTCTTGCCGTCAAGCATTATGTTGTTGATAAGCTTTGTGACAAGTTTGGAATTGTAAAGAGGATCGGGCAAAACGTCTCTTTTTGAAATTTGACCTCTGCGTGACACTGGTCTTCCCTCCTTCATTAAGAATAGATGATATCATAGGTACTCGAATATTACTCCGTCAGTGCCTCGGGCCGTACTGCATATAAACATATATTACCGCAGAAAAGCAGGCACGTTATTTGAATAATTACGAGATGCGGTTATTACCGCTTTGCGCCGGAATTATTTTTTCTTAGCGCGTTTTGCTCCGTACTTGGAGCGAGCCTGGTTACGGTTTGCAACCGCCTGTGCATCAAGCGTACCGCGAATTATGTGGTAACGTACACCGGGCAGGTCACGAACTCTACCGCCGCGAATCAGTACAACCGAGTGTTCCTGAAGGTTGTGACCTATACCGGGAATGTAGCATGTAGCCTCCATGCCGTTTGTAAGTCTTACTCTGGCAATCTTACGGAGAGCGGAGTTAGGCTTTTTCGGGGCAGTAGTCGTAACTTTCGTGCATACACCGCGCTTCTGGGGTGCGTGCTGAGCAACCGGCTTCTTCTTCAGCGTATTTACAGTCTGTTGAAGTACGGGTGCTTTCGACTTGTAAGTCTTTGAGCTTCTGCCTTGCTTAACGAGCTGGTTAAAGGTTGGCATTGTTTTCCTCCTTTTCTTCAGTAATAAATGTTTATATACAAATTCCGATTGGAATTTTGTATCGAAAGAAAGAGATTAAATTTGCTTTTGGGCATTAACAACCGAAATGCATTATAACACAAGAAAAGCCTCAAGTCAAGCGAGGTTCGGTACATTTTCCGTTTTGCACAACTTTATTATTCGACTTTATGATTATTTGCCTAAAATCACTATAGTATTCAGTTATTATATATAAAGGCACAGTCTCCGAAAAGACTGTGCCGATATAGGTTTTTCGAAAATTATTCTTCGCTTTCTCCGTCGTCGAATACGTCGGGGTTTTCGTTGAAAATTTCGTTAACGAAAGTATCTTCGCCGTCTTCCGAATCGGAGACGTCGGATTCGTCGTTTGCGCCGTCTGTGATTTCGGAATTTTCGGAGCTTTCCGACTCAAGCGATGCCGCAAGCTCAGCCTGTGCATTTGCCTGTTCCTGCGCCGCACTGAGGACAGCTTCCATATACTTCGCATATTCGTCGTCCACGTCGTCTCCGACCTTTTCGACTTCAACGTCACGGTAGCACTCCATGCCGGTGCCGGCGGGTATGAGCTTACCTATTATGACGTTTTCTTTAAGACCGAGAAGATGGTCGACTTTTCCTTTGATTGCGGCTTCCGTGAGGACTTTTGTCGTCTCCTGGAATGATGCTGCGGAAAGGAAAGATTCGGTTTGAAGCGATGCTTTCGTAATACCGAGAAGAACGGGTTCGCACTCGGCAAGACGAATCGTTTTATCGCCTGCGTCGATTTTCTCTTGGACTTTGCGGTTTTCCGCATTGAATTCGGTTTTGTCGACAACCGTTCCCGCAAGAATCGTCGTATCTCCCGCATCCGTTACTCTTACACGGCGTGTCATCTGGCGTGTGATGACCTCGATGTGCTTGTCGTTGATGTTGATGGACTGAGAACGGTAAACTCTCTGAACTTCACGGGTGATATAATCATATACCGCATCGATTCCGTTAATACGGAGAATGTCGGCGGGATTTTTGTATCCTTCGGTGAGCTCATCGCCCGCTCCGACGTAATCTCCGTCCTCGACAATGATATGCATTCCGTAGGGAATGGCATAGTTGATTTCTTCTCCGTCGTCACATCTCAAAAGAACGCTGTGCTGTTTCTTTGTGATATCCTGGATATAAACGTGTCCCGGCTTATCCGCGACTATAGCGGCTTTCTTGGGCTTTCTCGCTTCGAAAAGTTCTTCGACTCTGGGAAGACCCTGTGTGATATCGCTTCCCGCAACGCCTCCGGTGTGGAACGTTCTCATCGTAAGCTGAGTACCGGGTTCACCGATGGACTGAGCGGCGATAATACCGACACTTTCGCCGATGTTGACGCTTGATGCGCTTCTTGCAAGGTCTGCGCCGTAACAGTGAGCGCAAACGCCGTGTTCCGCTTTACACTGAAGCACTGTGCGGATATTGACTTCTTTGATTCCCGCATTAACGATTGCGCTTGCCTTTTCTTCGGAAATCATGGTGTTATCGGGAACCAAAACTTCGCCTGTTTTCGGATCGATGACGTCACCGATAGTGTATCTGCCGAGAATTCTGTCTTTGAGAGGCTCGATTACTTCATCTCCGCTCTTGATGTCGGAAACTATCATGCCCTTTGTCGAACCGCAGTCTTCTTCGCGGATAATAACTTCCTGCGATACGTCGACAAGACGACGTGTAAGATATCCCGAGTCGGCTGTCTTAAGAGCCGTATCCGAAAGGGATTTACGTGAGCCTCTGGCCGCAACGAAGTATTCGAGGATATTAAGACCTTCACGGAAGTTCGATTTAATCGGTATTTCGAGGACACGGCCGCCTGTTGCGAACATAAGTCCGCGAATACCGGCAAGCTGTCTCATCTGTGTCATGCTACCACGTGCACCGGAGTCCGACATCATCTTGATGGGGTTATAGCGGTCAAAGTTTTCCTGGAGAGCGTTAACGACTTCTTTAGTCGTTGTTTCCCACGTGGAGATAACGCTTCTGTAACGTTCTTCTTCTGTGAGTTCACCACGCTGGAAGTGCTTTGTGATGGTGTCGACTTTCTTTTCGGCTTCTTTTACGAGTTCGTATTTCTTGGGAGGAATCGTAACGTCCGCAACGGAAAT
>CAYXMB010000188.1:0-3157 GCA_964466085.1 uncultured Ruminococcus sp. | reverse complement strand
GTATAAACTCTTGCCATTGCAAGAAGCGTTGTCATTTCCTCATCCGAGAATGCCGTATATCCGTCACTCAGAATATCTCCCGAATCGACGAATTTTTGAATGAAATATCCCGGCACGTTTCCTATCCATTTTCCTATTTCGAGAAAATCTTTTGCCGTATGTATTCCCTTGACGGCCGTCGTTCTGAATTCGTACCGAATACCGCTTTCTTTTATAACGTTTACCGATTCTTCGATTTTTTCGGTCTTAACACCGCAAATCCCCGATGCCGTACCGTATCCCGTGCGAGAACTTTTGATATCCATCGCAATATAATCTATGCTTCCGCCCGATATAAGTTCCTTCAGTTTTCGCGGATTATATCCGTTGGTATCAAGCTTCACTTTATATCCGAGATTGCTTATTTTTTTCGTAAAGTCACCGATGTCGGTTTGCAAAGTGGGCTCGCCTCCCGTTACGGTTACTCCGCCGAGAATGCCTTTTCTCATTTCGAGAAATTCGAAAAAATCTTTCTCGCTTATTTCTTCGCCCTCGCCTCTTACAAGAGATGCGTTGTGACAGAAGGGACAGCGAAAATTGCATCCGGATGTGAAAACCGTACATGCGGTATATCCCGGAAAATCGAGAAGTGTCAGCTTTTGAAGTCCGCTGATTTTCAAATTGAATTATCCTCCTAATTTTTTCGAAAGGAGCAGTTCGGCCTGCTCTTTTCCCTCTGTATAACCGTTTTTGTCGAAAAAGTCATATGCTTCGCTCAAAAATTCCTTTGCGACACCGACTCTCGGATCGATTTTGCCGTCGATACATTCGTTATAAAATTCATACCAGTTGAGCTCTCCGTCGCCGCTTTCGAAAACGTTTATTGAAATATATGATTTAACGGCCGCTGTATCAAAAGTATGCGCATCGACCGGTTCATTCGTTGCGTCGGCTTCGGGAAAACCGTCAAACGGGGATAAGAGATTAATAACCGCTTCGGCACAGTCGAGCTCTTCTTCCATTTTTGATATTTCGAAAAAATCATAGCATTTTTCGACGTATTCCAAAGCATCGGAAGATGCACCGATTTCACCCGATTTAACGGAATCGTAAAACGAATACCAGTTTAAAAGCTTGTTGCCGTCGTCATATAAAAGACTGTTCAAAAAGTTGTTCCTGTCCTCATCGGACATCGTGACGTCGGTAGTCGCATCGGAGCCTGATGACGTAAAAACTTCGTTCATTCCTTCTTTGCCGTTTTCATCGGCGCTGTCCGACGCTCCGTTCTGAACGGCATTTTCATTCATTGCGTAATCCATATCATCCTCGTGCATACCGCCGATGTCAAACAAATCGGCTGCAAACGCCACGCCGAGTGCCACAATAGCTGCGGCGGCAACGGAGGAGATCCCGATAAACAGTTTTTTTCTGCTTTTCAGCTTTTCTTTTTTTATTTTCTCGCAGACCGAAAATTTGAAATTGTCGGAGATTTCAAAAGCGTTTTCCGTTTCCGTTTTATATGCGTTTTCAACTTCGCATGAAAAAGTTTTTTTGTTTTCTTCCACCGAAAGCACCTACCTTTCTTCGCCGTTTTCTTTGACGGCGTCAAACCCGTATTTGTTCCCGAAATACGGGTTTTCCGATATTTTCTTTTTTATGTGCTCTCTTGCCCTGCTGATTCGGCTTTTTACGGTTCCTATAGTCACTCCCGTTATTTCGGCAATTTCAAGATACGTAATTCCCATAAGATCACGGTATGTCAAAGCTTCTTTCTGCTCTGCGGGTAGCGTGTCGATAACGGCGAGTATCTCGCTTTTTTCTTCGTCTTTCAAAACTGCCTGTTCGGGCGTTTCGTCCCCGTCTGGAATTTGAGACAAAGCCTCGTCTCCGTCGGGTGCCGAAATCGGTCTTCTTTCACGGCTTCTTATGAAATCCTTTGCCGAATTTTTCGCTATTTTGTAAAGCCACGATGCAAACGTGCTGTCCTGTCTGAATTCGAAAATTCCTTTCCATGCCTTAACGAACACGTCCTGTGAAATATCTTCGGCATCCTCACGGTTTTTTACGTCGGAGATAACTATTCCGAAAACGAATTTTTGATATATTTCGACAAGTTCCCCAAAGGCATCCGTGTTGCCTCGCTTGCTTTTTTTTACAAGAGCCGCAACTTCTTCATCGGTATAATTTCGCATTACTGTCTCCGTTTAAAACGTCGGTTTGTACGTTTGAAATTTTATCTTACGGTGTATTTCGTGCCTTGAGGGGTATCTGTTATGTCGACCCCCATTTCCGACAGTGTCGAACGTATTTCGTCGGCAAGTGCGAAGTTTTTCTCTTTTTTCGCATTAAGCCTCTTTTCGATAAGTTCTTCTACCTTAAGTGTACACTCATCCTTCGGTACACCGCTTTTTTCGTTTTCCTTTTCAAGCGCCGCCGCTTTTTCACGTTCTTCGATAAGTTTTTTTGCCGCTTCGAAAATACCGAGACTCATAACTTTTTCATAATCTTTCAAAAGGGTAACTTTTGTTGCGCCGTTGGTCTTGGCTTTAAAAACGTTGTATATTTCCGTAATGCCGTTCGACGTATTGAGGTCGCTTCCGACAGCATCGCGAAAACGCTTTTTGTATTCGTCGAAAACGCCGTTGTCGACTTCTCCGTCATCGGGGTTTAATGCCGCAACTTTAGCTACAAGTTTCCCGTATGCGACAGCGGCATTATCAAGGCCTTCCCATGTGAAAACAAGAGATTTTCTGTAGTGGGATTGGAGACAGAAAAATCTGTATACAAGCGGGTCATAGCCTTTTTCTTCCAGAAGCGATACCGTGAGAAATTCCCCTTTGGATTTGCTCATTTTTCCGGAACTTGTATTCAGGTGAAGTACGTGAAACCAATTCGTGCACCACGAATGACCGAGATAAGCCTCACTCTGCGCTATTTCGTTCGTATGGTGAGGAAACGCATTGTCGATTCCGCCGCAATGCAAATCGACGAATTCTCCGAGATGCTTTATGCTGATTGCGGAGCATTCGATATGCCAGCCCGGATAACCGACTCCCCAAGGAGAGTCCCATTTGAGTTCCTGTTTGTCGAATTTGGATTTCGTGAACCAAAGAACAAAGTCGGTTTTGTTTCTTTTGTTGGAATCTTCTTCTACACCTTCTCTGACTCCGACTTCAAG
>CAYXMB010000187.1:0-3189 GCA_964466085.1 uncultured Ruminococcus sp. | reverse complement strand
AGGCGCCGCAACGGGGACCAAATAATAATACACACCGTGCGCCTCAAAACGGAGAAGAAGAATCGACGAAAATCCCATAACTATGTAAGCCGTTGTTACGAAGGCACACGAAACGTCGTAAATGTTTACACGGCGCATATAAAAAACGTGTACCGCAAGCAAGTAGAACATTACGAAAAACGTCACCGTGCAAAAGACGGAAAGTACGGCTACCATAGATTCTCTTATACTGTCACCCGTTTCGTAGATGATTTTTGCGATAATCGGAAAAACCGCCGATAACGTAAGGAGAGGAAGCGAAACAAACCATTTTTTCTTAAGTCCTATGCAAGAGAGCATTTCAAATGTCGCACCGAAAGAAAGGAATGCGACAACTGCGGGAAAAAGCCACGTATTCGAAAAAATGCAAATGGGAATCGCTATAAGAACGAGAACGAGTCCCGTTACGGTTCTTTTAAGCATTGGTTACACCTCCGTACCTTCTTTTTCTCTTTGAAAAGGCAATTACAGCTTTATCAACCTCTTTTTCGTCGAAATCGGGCCACAGAACGTCCGTAAAATAATATTCGCTGTATGCCGATTGCCACAGAAGAAAATTCGATGTTCTCATCTCCCCCGCAGTTCTCACAATGAGGTCGGGGCCGGAACAGTGCGCCGTATAGAGATTACGGCTTATATCAGCTTCGTCGATGCGGTTTTTTCCGTCTGAAATAAGCTTATTTACGGCGTTTACTATTTCCGCTCTTCCGCCGTAATTCAAAGCTATATTTAGAAGCAATTTATTGTTTTCCGTGAGCTTTTCAAGTTCCGCACATTTCGCCTCGAGCTCAGCGCCGAGAGCGTCTTTTTCGCCGAGAAAAACATATTTCACATGGTTCTCACCGTCTCCCGCTTTTGCATCCTCAATATAGTCGTTCAGGAGCCTCATAATGGCATCCACTTCGGTCTTCGGTCTCGACCAGTTCTCGGTTGAAAAAGCGTATACCGTAACCGTATCGATGCCGATATCTCCGCAGTATTTGACGACCGCCTTGAAAGTTTGCGCCCCGACGGGGTGTCCCGCTTCACGGGGAAGTGAGCGTTTCTTCGCCCAGCGTCCGTTACCGTCCATTATAAAAGCTATATGGTGAAGCCCCGACTGTTCGACAACGGATTTCACATCGGTTGCCACACCCTTTTTTTTCTTTTTGAAAAACATAAAATCTCCGATTCGGTTCTAACTTATCCGCATAAAAGTCAAACGACCCCGACACACGTTGGAATAAAAGTGCGGGGACGCTTGCTGTCTTGGGCAAACTGTCAAATTGCCATGATTTCCTTTTGTTTATCAGCAGTCACGCCGTCAATCTCTTTGATAAATTTATCGGTGATATCCTGAGTGATTTTTTCGGACTGTTTTACCTCGTCCTCGTTAAGCTCGCTGTTTTTCTTCATATCCTTGATTTTGTCGTTTGCTTCACGACGGATATTTCTTATTGCGACTTTGGCATCCTCACCCATTTTGGAAACCTGCTTCGTAAGCTCTTTTCTGCGTTCTTCCGTGAGTTGCGGAAATGCAAGTCTTATGGTTTTGCCGTCGTTGACGGGAGTTATGCCTATATCGGATGCAAGTATTGCTTTTTCGATTTCTTTGAGAGTGGTCATATCCCAAGGGGTTATGGCAATTGTTCTCGCATCCGTCGTTTTGACTTCCGCCATTGCGTGAATTGCGGTCGGAACGCCGTAATATGATACTTCGATTCCTTTGAGAACGGCGGTATTTGCCCTGCCCGCTCTGATGGAGGAAAGGCTTTCGGTATAGACGGCTACCGACTTTTTCATCTTTTCTTCGTATGCTTTGGTGTCAAGTTTCATGATAATCTCCTTTTGTTTTTCACGTAGGCTTTGCGCCTTAAATTACATAACTACCGTACCGAGTGTTTCGCCCATAACAACTCTGTAAATATTTTCGGAGTTGTCGAGCCCGAACATTACACACGGTATTCCGCTTCCTTCGGCAAGAGCGGCGGCGGTGAGGTCTATTGCGTGAAGCCTGTTATCCACTATCTCACCGTAAGTCGTTTTTTCGATTTTTTTCGCATCGGGATTAGTTTTCGGGTCGTCCGTGTAAAGATAATCGACGTTTTTCGCAAGCAATATGGCATCGGAATTTATTTCCATAGCCCTGAGAATTGCCGGCGTATCGGTTGAGAAGAAAGGAGAACCGAGACCGCATGCGAAGATAACGACTCTGCCCTTTTCAAGGTGACGTCTTGCTTTTTCCGCTGTGTAAAACTCTGCGAATTTTTCCATACTGACGGCGCTCATTACTCTTGCGTCAAGTCCCGCAGCACAGAACGCTTCCTGAAGTGCTATGGCGTTAATACATGTCGCAAGCATACCCATGCTGTCGGCTCTCGTTCTGTCCATTGTGCCTCCGCTTCTGCCTCTCCAGATGTTTCCGGCGCCGACTACGACGGCTACCTCAACACCCGCATCGACGCACTTTTTAATGACGGTTGCAACTTCCTCAAGATATGCATGATTGAAAATATCGTCGGTGTCTTTGGCAAGCGCCTCGCCCGACAGCTTCAGTAAAATTCTTTTGTAAGAAGGTTTTTCGTTCATCGTAATACTCCTTTTCACCGACAGTGATGCGATACTTTATTATATTGTTATTATTTTAGCATAAATGAGGGGGTTTTGTAAATAGCTTTTATAAATATTTTGCTTTATTCGGCGGATATCGGCTTCAAAGTCTGCCGTTTGAGCCGTTTTTTCAAAAAAAGGTGCGGCAACACCGCACCTTTTAAAAATTATTTGAACTTAATCAGTTACCGGATACCATCTGAGCGATTTCTTCGGCAAAGTTGTCCTCTCTCTTTTCAAGGCCTTCGCCTCTTTCGTAGAGATAGAAAGAATCAACGGAAATCGCACCGCCGAATTCTTTTGCGCAAGCGGCAACGTACTGACCGACGGACATTTTGTCGTCTTTTACGTAAGCCTGTTCGACAAGACATACTCTCTCGTAGAATTTGCCGAGTTTACCGACAACCATCTTTTCGAGAATAGCATCGGGCTTGTTTGCGTTTTTCTCATCGTTCTTAATCTGAGCTATGAGAATTTCCTTTTCTTCATCGACAGCGCTCTGGGGAACTTCTTCTTTGCATACGTAAGAAGGAGGATTGCCCGCTGCTATCTGAAGTGCCA
>CAYXMB010000186.1:0-3237 GCA_964466085.1 uncultured Ruminococcus sp. | reverse complement strand
GTAGCAGTCGTAAAACTACTACGCTAAAAAAGTCTAACTTTTGGGGGTCACATCAATGCGAGACCTGCTTTTTCGTTTAATTTCAGTCGAGTTAAAAGCGCCGCCGCACTTTCCATGCGGCGGCGTATCGGACTTTGCCGGTTTTATATAACGTTTAAAATTCAAAAGAGAAAGTACTCTGTTTTTCGGTTTCGTACTGTGTTTCGAAAGTCGAAATTTTATTTCCTTCTTTGACAAATTCAATTGTAACTTTACGTGTTTTCGGCAAAGCTTCAAATCCTTTTCCCGTCGGAATAAAATCAACCGTTGCGGTATTGTCCTTGCACGTGCAAACAATGTTTGTGAAAAGGTATTCTTCTTTCAGATAGCCGTCGGACAGCCCGTCGTCCTCATAAAGGCGGAATTCCTCTTTGCAGTCACTTTCGGGCGCATAAATGCGAAGTGTAAGCTCCGAAAGAGTTTCGCTTGCCATTCTGAGGGATTCTTTCTGCATGGGAACGGGTGCGCCGGCTTTGAACAGGAGAGGGAACGTGTCGATTGTGCTTTCGGTTGTGTTGAAGCCGCCTTTGAATTTTTCGCCCGTGAAGAAATTATACCAATTGCCTTCGGGAAGCCATATTTCCTGCTTGACTTTTTTGTCGTCTCCTTCACCTTCGGTATATACGGGAGCACAGATAATGTTTTCGGTCAGGAAATATTCCGTAGGATGACGGTAAGCTTCTTCACAGTCGGGATATTCGTAATAAAGCGGCATATTGAGCGGTTTTTCTTCAAAGTGGCAGAGTGCCGCCGCCGAATAGATCACGGGAAAAAGTCTGCTCCTGAGAAGGTACAGCTTCTTAATTTTTTCGCATGCATCTTCATCCCACGTCCAAGGACGTTTGTCTATTTTAGGTGAACCCGAATGAAGTTTCAATGCGGCGCTTGTTATGCCGTATTGAACCCAACGAACGTAAAGCTCCGAGTTCTTTTCACCGTCACGTGAGAAAAATCCGCCGATGTCGTGTGCCCACCAGAAGCACAGGGAGTTTGAACTTGCAACGGTATTTTCGATTTCGAATTTCAAGGCATCAAAGCAAGAAACCGTATCGCCGGAAAAGTAAATCGGGTATTTCTGACTTCCGATTCCGCCCCATCTGCTGTAAATCGCTCCTCTTTTGTTTTCCTTTTTGGAATTGTCAAAATAAAGTTTGTTAAGCCACGAAAGAACGGGCAGATTTTCAAAACCCGGAACGTGAGGCATAAGATAGTCCTGTTGCCAGTCTATCCACCAAAAGTCGACACCGTATGATTCGCTTTCGCCGTGAGCGCATTTGAAAAACGCTTCCATATACCGTTTGTCGTCACACTTAAACGGTATATTTTCTTTGTTCTTCTCATCAAGTCCCAGAGCTTTCGCAAATTCGGGGTACGACGTTTCGTTATCGCGTATTCCGTCTGCGGGATGGTCGTTGAGCGTTGTCGCAATTTTTTCCGAGTGAATAAAATCGATTAATCCTTTCGGGTCGGGAATGAATTTTTCATTCCAGCTGTATCCCGTCCAACCGAGATTTCCTCCTGCGTGGCCGAGTCCGTAATGGGCTCTGCGCGGATGGTCTTCGGGAGTTTGCCAATCGTTGTGATGCCAGTCCATATCGATTGCCAAAACGTCAATCGGAAAACCGTGTGCGTTGTATTCTCTTACGATTTCTTTAAATTCATCCGCCGTATATGCGTACCACCTCGTGTACCACGAGCCGAGAAGATATTTTCTCGGAAGCGGCGTTTTGCCGGAAACGCATGCCAAATCACGGAGAGCTTTTTTGTAATCGTTGCCGTACACGAAAAGGTATTTATCGACGGTATGTCCTTCGGGGCGTTTCGCAATCCATGAATCTTTGATAATCGTGGTGTTGCTGTCATCGAAAGTTTTCCAACCGTCACGTGAAACGATACCGTCCGGCGCTTCCTTTTTTGTACCGTCGCAACCGTCAAGTGTAATTACAGCTCCTCCGAGATTGCCTTTTTCTTCGTCTCCGTAATGCCACTCAACGGTTTTGCCCGAAATATTAAGATAGCCGTGAAGATTTTCCGCATCAAACGGTTTTCCGTTGTCGGTATAAATAATCTTCATAAGAGGTGTTTCTATCACAACTTCATCGGAAAGCTCAACCGTTTTCGAATTTTTCAAATAATTCCTTTCGGCAAACAGAGTTTCCTCATCGACAAAATTTCCGACGGAATACTCCATTCTGAGAATGCCGTCACGAATTACGGTAAAGCGGGCATTATTGCAAATAAATACATTAACATTATCCATTTTTATCCTCCGACAAAGTGTGGCCTTGTCCTCGAATTAAAGCTTGATTTCGACTTTATGTCTCTTGCCGTCTTTGGGATCGGGTATGAGAGACGTGCATTTTTCGCCGTCAAAATAATATTCGGTAGTATCCGATACTCTGCGGAAAGATGCGGGTTTTGTAACCGTAATATCGAAAGCGCTGTTTTGGCGTCTTATGCTGAATTTTACATCGGTCATTTCTTCGGGAAGAACGGGATTGAATATCATTCCGCCCTCAACGTATTCAATACCGAGAAATTCGAATACGGAGAGCGCAAGCCAGCTTGCCGTACCGGAAAGCATGGGACCTATTCCTTCGAGAGTCTGACTGTTGTTATACTGAGTGCAGAAACGGGGATTTCCTTTCAAAACGTAGGGGTTTTCCATCGTTTTGTACGGGAATACACGGTCCATCATCCAGAATGCCAAATCGGAAAGTTTCGATGCAAGCTGTTCGTTCTTGACCGTTTTCGCGGCTTTGAACATAGCAGCCGTTGACATCATCGTTGCGTGCTTGAAAACGGCACCGTTTTCACGGTCACCCGGAAAATAGTGGTCTGATGCCGTCGTTGAAGATACTCTGCCGAGATCACAGGGAGACGAGAGCATAAGACCCGCTTCGGTCTTTAAATATTTGCAAAGGGGAGTGAGCATAGCCTCTATCTGTTCCTCGCTTGCACTGCCGGCGAGAATCGACCAGGAGAAGCTGTTGAGGAAGTAAGAACCGTCGATATTTTCATCGGTTGAAAGACCGTCGCCTTTTGCTCCGACCCATTCACGTCCTTTTTCGGGATTGTTGACAAGGCATCTTGCGAAGAAGTCGTCTTTCCATGCGTGCTTTGTAATATTGTCTTGCAATTTTGCGGAAAGTTCCTCAAGTTCTTTCGCTCTGTCATTGCGTCCCGTCATAAGAGCAA
>CAYXMB010000185.1:0-3246 GCA_964466085.1 uncultured Ruminococcus sp. | reverse complement strand
ATTACGATACCCGGCTTCCGTCGCGGCAAAGCTCCCCGTGCCATTATCGAAAAAATGTACGGTAAAAGCGTTTTCTACGAAGATGCCGTAAACGAAGTCCTTCCCGATGCTTACGAACAAGCCGCAAAAGAATCCGAGCTTGATATAGTCGGCCGTCCCGAATTCGACATCGACACAATCGACGAAAACGGCGTTGTAATTACCGCTGTCGTATTTGTAAAACCCGAAGTTAAAATCGAGGGATACAAAGGCATTAAAGCAACAAAACCCGACACAAAGGTAACCGACGACGAAGTAAACGCGGAACTCGAAAACGTTCGCGAACGCAATGCGAGAATGAGTGACATAACGGACAGAGCGGCTCAAAACGACGATATAGCAAACATTGATTTCGAAGGTTTTGTCGACGGTAAAACTTTTGAAGGCGGAAAAGCGGAAGGACACGAAATAACACTCGGTTCTCACTCTTTTATCGATACTTTCGAAGAACAGATAGTCGGTAAGAATATAGGCGATGAATTCGACGTTAACGTGACTTTCCCCGATGACTATCACGAAGAAAGCCTCAAAGGAAAACCCGCAGTATTCAAAGTTAAACTCAATTCACTCAAAGTAAAAGAGCTTCCCGCTCTCGACGATGAACTTGCAACGCTTGCTTCCGAATTCGATACCCTTGCTGAATATAAAGAAAATATCAAGGCTACACTTACTGAGAGAAAAGAACATTCGGCAGATCACGAAATCGAGCATCAGATTACGGATGCTTTGGTTGATCTCGTTGAGGCTGATATCCCCGAATGCATGTTTGACGAAGAGACGGAAAACTGCCTCCGTGATATGGATAACAATCTCAGAATGCAAGGTCTTGACCTCAAAACATACTTACAGTATACCGGAATGGACCTCGATGCGGCAAGAGACAATCTTCGTCCCCGTGCAATAGAACAGGTTAAAACACGTCTTGCACTCGAAAAAATCGCAGAGTTTGAAAATATCGAAGTTGCCGAAGAAGAAATCGAAGAAGAATACAAGAAGCTCTCCGAAGCATACGGCATAGGCGTTGACGAAATCAAAAATATCACTCCCGCCGACGGAATCAAAACCGACATTTCACTCAGAAAAGCATTTGAAGCTGTTAAAGCCGAAGCTAAAATAACAAAGAAAACCGCAAAGAAAACGGCTAAAAAAGCCGAAGGCGAAGATGCCGACAAGAAGGACGAAGCTAAAAAGCCCGCCGCAAAGAAAACTGCCGCAAAGAAAACGGCAACCAAAGCGACAGACGAAAAAGAAGCAAAGCCGACGGCAAAGAAAACAGAAAAGAAAACAGCCGCAAAAGCCGAGAAAGAAGAAGCGGAAGGCTGACAGACGACATACCGCTGCATTTTGCAGCGGTATGTTAAACTGAGCACAACTCGACATATTAATTCAATATATTCGGCAAATATTATCTCAAAGGAGGTTTTTCGATGAAAGATTTCAGAAACTCATTAGTACCTATGGTAGTGGAACAGACAAGCAGAGGCGAAAGATCATACGATATTTATTCCCGCCTGCTCAATGACAGAATAATATTTCTTTCGGAAGACGTTAACAGCGTTACGGCGTCGCTCGTCGTAGCACAGCTTTTGTTTCTCGAAGCACAGGATCCCGATAAAGATATTTCGCTCTACATCAACTCGCCCGGAGGCTCGATTTCGGACGGAATGGCAATCTACGATACGATGAATTATATAAAATGCGACGTATCGACTATTTGCGTCGGTATGGCGGCATCAATGGGTGCATTTCTCCTTTCGGCAGGTGCAAAAGGAAAAAGAATCGCTCTGCCCAACAGTGAAATAATGATTCATCAGCCTCTTATCGGCGGCGGCCTCAGCGGACAGCAAACCGATATACAAATTCATGCGGATCACCTTCTCAGAACGAGAGAAAAACTCGAAAGATTAATGGCGGAAAACAGCGGCCACACATACGAAGAAATGCACGCAGCATGTGAAAGAGACAATTATCTTACGGCGCAAGAGGCAAAAGAATTCGGTCTCATAGATAAAGTTTTCACAAACAGAGCCTAATTCACTTTGAAAGGAATTTTTGATGAGCAACGGTAATAATCCCACAAGTCCTCGCTGTTCTTTTTGCGGAAGAGGCGAAAAAGAAGTTGCGTTTTTGATTCCGTCAACTACGGGAGCATTTATATGTAACGAATGCGTTGATATCTGCAACGGAATTATCGACGAATTGGACCTTGCGCCGAAAGCAATGTCAAGCGGCGAAAACGTTCTTCCCGAA
Organism: uncultured Ruminococcus sp.; assembly: GCA_964466085.1. Classification (GTDB taxonomy): domain Bacteria; phylum Bacillota; class Clostridia; order Oscillospirales; family CAG-272; genus RUG14199. Next base: position 957 of record CAYXMB010000185.1, on the reverse strand, counting down.
GTTTTGCCTTCTCCGAGCGAAATAAAGGAAATGCTCGACTCTTATGTCATAGGGCAAGACAAAGCGAAGAAAGCTCTTTCTGTTGCGGTTTACAACCACTACAAACGCCTTAAAAGCCACGAAACGGATTCCGACGATGACGTGGAGATACAAAAAAGCAACGTGCTTCTGATAGGCCCTACGGGCGTCGGAAAGACATTCCTTGCGCAAACGCTTGCGAAGTGTCTTAATGTTCCCTTTGCAATAGCGGACGCAACAACGCTTACCGAAGCCGGATACGTCGGAGAGGATGTGGAAAACATTCTTTTGAGGCTTATCCAAGCTGCGGATTACGATATCGATAGAGCCGAGAACGGAATTATTTATATCGACGAAATCGATAAAATAGCAAGAAGAAGCGAAAACCGTTCGATAACCCGCGACGTTTCGGGAGAAGGCGTACAGCAGGCACTTCTTAAAATACTTGAAGGAACGGTTTCAAACGTTCCCCCGCAGGGAGGACGGAAACACCCCAATCAGGAATTTATTCAAATCGACACGAAGAATATCCTTTTCATTTGCGGCGGAGCATTTGATACTATCGACAAGATAATCGAACAAAGAAAAGGCGGTTCGGTTATAGGATATTCCGGTGACATAAAAACGAAAGAAGAAAAAAGCAAATCGGAAATTTTCCGCGAAGTCACGCCTCATGACATTGTTAAATTCGGTCTTATACCGGAGCTTGTCGGCAGACTTCCGGTAATTGTAGGTCTCGATTCCCTTTCTGCCGATGAGCTGACAAAAATTCTTCTCGAACCTAAAAATTCCCTTGTAAAGCAATACAAAAAGCTTTTCAAGATGGATGATGTCGACCTTGTTTTTGAAGATTCGGCACTTGAAGCCGTTGCCGAAACGGCAATCGACAGAAATACCGGTGCAAGAGGTCTCCGCTCTATTCTCGAAGAAATAATGACC
>CAYXMB010000184.1:0-3255 GCA_964466085.1 uncultured Ruminococcus sp. | reverse complement strand
GGTTTAATTCAAGATTTATCGCCGCTTGACTTGCCGCGTGCATCAAGCGAGCTCATTCGGCGTACAATGCGAAAGTGCCGAATATTATCGGAGGATTTATGGAAAACAAAAGAGAGCGACTCGGAAGTCGTCTTGGTTTTATTTTGCTGAGCGCAGGTTGCGCCATAGGATGCGGAAACGTATGGAAATTTCCGTGGCTGACAGGCACAAACGGCGGCGGCAGTTTCGTGCTTGTTTACGTTATTTGCCTTATCCTGCTCGGACTGCCCGCTATGACTATGGAATTTGCAATAGGCAGAGCATCTCAGGCAAGCCCCGTCGGAATGTATCAAAAACTTGAAAAGAAAGGTCACAAATGGCATATTCACGGTTACGCCGCTCTTGCGGGTAACATATGCCTCATGGCTTTCTACACCGTCGTTACCGGTTGGATGATAAACTATTTTGTAAAATTCGTTTCCGGAAGAAGTGAATCTCTTAAATTCGAAACTATGATTTCCGATCCGAAACTCAACATATTTTACCTTGCAATAGCAGTCATAATCGGTTTCGGGCTTCTTTGCTTTAATCTTCAGAGCGGTCTCGAAAAAGTTACGAAATATATGATGCTTGCGCTTTTCGTGCTCATGATAGTACTTGCCGTTCGTTCCTGCACTCTTCCCGGTGCGACGGAAGGTCTTAAATTCTACCTTCTCCCCGATTTTTCGAAAATCAACGGTAAAGTAATTGTTGCCGCAATGAACCAAGCTTTCTTCACGCTCAGCGTCGGCATCGGCTCAATGGCGATTTTCGGAAGTTACATAGACAAAGAGCGTTCACTTCTCGGTGAAAGCGTCAATGTTATTATCCTCGACACGTTCGTAGCGGTAGTTGCGGGACTTATAATATTCCCCGCATGTACGACGTACAATCAAGACGTCAAAGCCGGCCCCGCACTTCTTTTCAATACTATGGCAACAGTATTCAACCAAATGCCCGGCGGCAGAGTATGGGGCTCCCTTTTCTTCCTGTTCATGATTTTCGCCGCCCTCTCTACAGTGCTTGCGGTATTCGAAAACATTCTCGCATGTGTTCGCGAAATGACAGGTTGGAGTCGTCCGAAAGGATGCCTTATATGCGGTATCGGCATTTTCCTCCTTGCGATTACAACGGCACTCGGCTACAGTGTGTTCAAATTTCAACCGTTCGCCGAAGGAACCGCATGGCTTGATTTCTGGGACTTCATGGTATCAACGAACCTTCTTCCTCTCGGCTGCCTTGTTATCGCACTGTTCTGCTGCAACAAATGGGGCTGGGGATGGGATAACTTCGTAGCCGAAGCCAATATGGGCAAAGGCCTTAAAGTACGAAATTGGATGAAACCGCTGTTCAAATATTTCGTGCCGATTGTCATACTGTTTATTTACATCTACGGTCTCTTCACTTTCAAATGGAGATAATACAAAAAGGGTCTCTTTTGAGGCCCTTTTTACAAACCGAATGCGGCAGGTGCACGAATTTTTCCGGTTTCAAGTAAGTTCTATAAAATACAAATTTAGATATACTTAAATTATAAGGCTGATTTATAAGCAAAAAGGAGATTTAACATGAAAGTACTGATTATCAACGGAAGTCCGAGAACAAACGGCAACACGGCAACAGCTCTCGGCGAAATGGAGAAAATTTTCAAATCGGAAAACATCGAATGTGAAATTCTGCAAATCGGAGGAATGGACATAAGAGGCTGTGTTTCATGCAGAAAATGTTTTGAGAGCGGAAAATGCGTTTTCAACGATATCGTAAATGAAACAGCACAAAAATTCCGGGAATGCGACGGCATTGTCGTTGGGAGTCCCGTATATTACGCATCGGCAAACGCAACACTGATAGCGTTCCTGACAAGACTGTTTTACAGCTCGAATTTCGACAAAACGATGAAAGTCGGCGCAACGGTTGTTGCGGCAAGACGGGGAGGCCTTTCTTCGACTTTCGACGAAATCAACAAGTTTTTCACAATATCGGGTATGCCCGTTGCCTCAAGCCAATATTGGAACAGCATACACGGCGGAAAACCCGGTGAGGCTTTATATGACGAAGAAGGGCTTCAAACAATGAGAACCCTTGCAAAAAACATGACGTTTTTGATGAAAAGCATTGCGCTCGGCAAAGAAAAATACGGTCTGCCCGAAAAAGAGCCCCGCAAGTCGACAAACTTTATACGCTGATTTCAAAAGCGCACGTCAATCGGTTTCGCCATCGTTACCGATTGCAAAAAGCAAAAGCCGCATATTCCCGAAATAAAGCGGACGGCCCGAAACCCGGACCGTCCGCTTTATTTCATTTTTAAATCAAACAATGCCCTGAGCGTTCATTGCATCGACAACTTTTTCAAATCCGGCAATATTTGCACCGACTACATAGTTACCGTCATATCCGTACTTCTTTGCGGCGTTATCAATATTGTGATAAACATCGACCATGATTTTACGAAGTTTGGCATCAACTTCATCAAAGCTCCAATGAAGTCTCTCGCTGTTTTGAGACATTTCAAGAGCCGAAGTCGCAACTCCGCCCGCATTTGCGGCTTTTCCGGGAAGGAACAAAATTCCTTTTTCAAGCAAATACTCGGTAGCATCTGCCGTCGTGGGCATATTCGCGCCTTCGCATACAGCCATAGCGCCGTTGGCAACAAGGGTTTTCGCATCGTCAAGCGTAAGCTCGTTTTGAGTAGCGCAAGGAAGCGCAACATCGCACTTTACACTCCACACACCCTTTCCCTCGTGATATTCGCTGTTCGGTCTGTATTCTTTATAAATGCTGAGGCGAGCTCTTTTAACACCCTTGATTTCTTTAAGTGCCGCAATATCGATTCCGTCCGGGTCGTAAACCCAGCCTGTCGAATCCGAACACGTAACGACTTTAGCTCCGAGTTGAGTTGCCTTTTCTATAGCATACGTCGCAACATTGCCGGCTCCCGAAACGGCGACGGTTTTTCCTTCAAGGCTTTCGCCGTGACATTTGAGCATTTCTTCGGTAATGTAGAGAAGCCCGTAACCGGTAGCTTCGGTTCTCGCAAGTGAACCGCCGTACGACAGTCCTTTACCCGTAAACACGCCCTCAAAAAGATTGCGAAGTCTCTTGTATTGACCGAACATGTAACCTATCTCACGTGCACCCGTACCGATATCTCCCGCAGGTACGTCTGTATCGGCGCCGATATATTTCGAAAGTTCCGTCATGAAGCTCTGGCAAAACGCCATGATTTCACGGTCGGAT
>CAYXMB010000183.1:0-3258 GCA_964466085.1 uncultured Ruminococcus sp. | reverse complement strand
CCGAGAACGTAAACGCTGTTTCTGCCCGCAAAAGAGCAATAATAGCCGCCGCCCGTCAAAAGCTCCCGTCCGACGTAAACTTTATACATTTTGCCGTCGTTGTCGGTAACGGTCCACGACGCTCTCGGCTTGTCGAGCCCGTATTCTTCGAGTTTTGCGCTGTCGGCATCGTCCATGACTTTGCTTTTCGAAAGGGTCGATCCGCAAGTTGTGACAAGCGTCGATATGAGAGTATCGTCAAGGGCTATGTCGGGATACCCGTCGACTTCGAAAGTTCCTTCGGAATTTTTCACGAATTTATAAGTGCCGCTGTCGTTTTCGACCTCAATCGATTTCATGTTTTCACGGGAAATCGACGAAAACATATAATACCTGTTCGACGTGCCGAGTGCTTCACCCTCAAGCGTTTCGGGGGTCTCCTCAACGGGAATTCTCGATTCGATAAAAGGCTTTACGAGGGCAAAATAGAGAGTAACCGACAAAGCGAGAACGCAAACGGCGGCGATTATAACTGTAATCTGCTTTTTTATCATTTTCTGCGTCTCCGAATACAAACGACAATTCCGACAGCAGCCGCAACGGTTGCGGGAATAAGAGTCAGAGCGACCGTCCAGCGGTTTGCCGTCGCCGCCGTTATATCAAGGTTTGTGTCGTCGAAAACTTTGATATCGATATCGGCAACGATTTTTTCACGTCCGATAAGCCGTGCGGCGCTCAGTATGATGTCGCTGTTGGCATAGGAATTGCTGTTTATATATTTATCCGATATAAATTCGGGAGAAGAACACACGAAAACGTAGGAGTGGAAATAATCGTTGTCCTTAATTCCCTCCTCCCTTGATATTGTCACAATCGGATATGAGCCCTTCTCTCCCTCCTCGCCGTTTTCGAAAAGTACCGACGTGTCGTTTGAATAAAGCACCGCCGACGTGAGCTTTGAGCCCATGAGCTTATCCGCCTCGTCGTAGGTGAGAGTTATCGGCATCGCATCGTAAAGAACGGTTTTCGGCATCGACGAAAGTTTCGAAATGTCGGAATAAAGGCTCTGACCGAGAGTGCTCTCCGTCTCGTATTTTGCGACTATATCCCGTCCGTCTCTCGAAATGGAGTTTTCCGTATCCCGTATTGTAACTCCGGGATTGAATTTCACGCCCCATTCCTCAAGATATTCCGAAATATTGGTGAGATTTGCGGCGTTTTCGGAATCGACGAATACCATAAGGCAACCGTAATCGTCGACGAATCGGTCGAGTTTCGAAACTTCGTTTTCCTCGCCGGCTTCGATTCCCGAAAAATCGTAAATCGGATTGTTTATAACTATAATTCTTCCGTCGTCGCCGATTTCGTCTTTGGTAAGGTCGATTTCTTCGACGTTGAAGCCCGCCGTTTCATATAATTTCCAAACAGCACTGTCTTTCGATGCGCTTTCGCCGTGTCCCGTCGTGAAATAAACCGTAGGAAGGGACGACGCCGTGACTTGAAGAATTGCGGCGGCAAACTTCGCCTCACCGTCGTAAGCCCAGATATAAGTGTAATCCTCGTCGTAATAGTAAAAAGCATCCGACGAAAACAGTCTGAATTCGCCGCCGCTCTCGACTATAACCGAAGTCGTTTTGATATTCGATGCCGCAGTGTTGTAATAATATTCGAAAAATGCGGGATTTTTTATGACGTCGACGCATTTTACGTGAATATTGTAGAAAGCTTTTTCAAGCTGAAGGGCGGTTGTGTAAATATATTTCATATATTCGTTGCTGTCCTCACCGCTCATCAGTCTGTCGGCGGGCTGTGCGAAATATATATTAACCTCCTCGTCAACGTCGGACAAAAGCTCACGGCACTCGTCGGAAAGAGTGAAAACTTTGGCTCCCGTCATATCGAAGTACCAAAGCATGGAGCTTGCAAGTTGAGTGAATACGGCGTTTATTACTATAACCGCCGCTATGATTACGGCGGTCATCGCAAGAGATGTTGCGCCGAACTTAATTTTCTTGGTTGTCTTTTTCACGTTGCACCTCCGTTAAGCCCAACGGCGCTTTTCGTAAATGCGCACCGTAAGAAAGAGAAATACTCCGGCAACCGAAATATAATACAGAGCGGAGGAAATATCGAAAATACCGTAGGTGAAATTCGAAAATCTCGAATAAATCGACACCCAGCTTATCACAGCCGAAATAACGGGGGACGTTATATAAGAATCAAGCACTCCGATAACGATAAGGAAAGCAAGCACTCCGATAGTCCCTATCGCCGCAACGAATTGATTGTCGGTGAGGGCCGATATGAAAAGTCCTATCGCAATAAAACACGAAGCTATGAGCACCGTTCCGATAAGGCACCCGAAAATTCTGCCGATGTTGGGGTCTCCGTAAATTCCGAGAGGGATAAAGTTTATGCACGTTATAACGACGGTTAAGCCGAACATCGAAAACGATGCGAGGAATTTGGCGAAAACCATGCCCCAAAGCGAAACGGGGGAAGTTAAAATAAGCTGTTCCGTGCCGTTTTTCTTTTCTTCGGCAAAACTTTTCATCGTCAAAAGCGGAATGACGATAACATAAGCGAACATAAGCAAAAGAAAATATGTCGAAACGTCCGTCGTTTTCACCTGTAAAGTCGAAAGAGCGCACAGAAACGACGATGCGAGAAGAAATATTCCCATAAAAACGTAGCCCGACGGCGTCTTGAAATACGCTTTAAGCTCTCTTTTGTAAACAGCGGTCATGTCACGTCTCCTTTCAAATCTCTGCTTTTCCTTTGTGCTCCGTAAGCCTTATAAACACATCCTCAAGGCTCACGGTTGCGTTTTCGAATCCGATTATCGGCCAGTCGGAGGCGGCGCAAAGACGGAAAATGTCTTTTCTTATATCCGTTCCGCTCTCACATTCGATGTTGAAAACACTTCCGTCGGAATCTTTCTTTCCGCTTAGCTGAACGGACGATATACCGTTCAGTGCTTTGAGCGAGCGGAGCACATCCGACGACGGGCCGCAAACGGTAACGGAATAACGCTTTCCGAGCCCTACCGTACTTGATATTTCATCGGTCTTTTTATCGGCGATTATTTTTCCCGCCTCGATTATGATAATCCTGTCGCAAACGGCCTGAACCTCGCTCAGAATATGAGTTGAAAGTATTACGGTGTGACTTCTGCCGAGCCGTCTTATAAGATTTCTGATTTCGATTATCTGCTTCGGGTCATGACCGACTGTCGGTTCGTCGAAAATAACGACTTTCGGGTCACCGACTATCGCCTGA
>CAYXMB010000182.1:0-3258 GCA_964466085.1 uncultured Ruminococcus sp. | reverse complement strand
TGTAAATCGGTTTGCGGAGGTCGAATTTTTCGATTATTGCCGCAGGACGTAAGTCTACAAGCTCGCAAAGCTTGTCCGAAATGAGTTTCTCGTCGATTTTCGCAGTACCGAAAGTTTCAACGAGAACCGAAACCGGTTTTGCAACGCCGATGGCATATGCAAGCTGAACTTCGCATTTGTCGGCAAGTTTTGCCGCAACGACGTTTTTGGCAAGATATCTTGCCATATAAGCCGCACTCCTGTCGACTTTCGTCGGGTCTTTGCCCGAAAAGGCGCCGCCGCCGTGCCTTGAGTAGCCGCCGTAGGTGTCGACTATTATTTTTCTTCCCGTAAGTCCGCTGTCCCCGTGAGGTCCGCCGATTACGAATCTGCCTGTCGGATTGACGAATATTTTTGTGTCACCGTCAAGCATGTTTTCGGGAATTACGGGGTTTATAACGTATCTTATAATATCGGCTCTTATTCTTTCAAGGTCGACTTCTTCGCTGTGCTGAGTGGATACGACGACTGTGTCGACTCTGACGGGTCTGTCATCGTCATATTCTACCGTGACCTGAGTTTTTCCGTCGGGTCTGAGATAGGGAAGTGTTGCTTCTTTTCTGACTTTCGTCAGCTGAATTGCAAGCTTGTGAGCAAGAGAAATCGGCATCGGCATAAGCTCCGGAGTTTCGTTGCATGCGTAACCGAACATCATGCCCTGATCTCCCGCACCCGTGCTGTAATCGGTTGCGATACCCTCTTTTGCTTCGTGGCATTTATCGACTCCGAGTGCGATATCCGCAGACTGTTCATGAATTGAATTGATAATACCGCATGTGTCGCAGTCGAACCCGTATTTTGCCCTGTCGTAGCCGATGTCTTTTACGGTATCTCTGACTATGGATTGAATATCAACGTAGGCTTTGGTCGAAATTTCTCCCATTACCATAACGAGCCCCGTAGTACAGCAAGTTTCGCAAGCGACTCTCGCAAGCGGGTCCTCCGATATTATTGCATCCAAAACCGCATCCGATATTCTGTCGCATATTTTATCGGGATGTCCTTCGGTTACGGATTCCGATGTGAAATATTTTTTCATAAGTAGCCTCCTGTGACTTGTATTTGAAAAAAACGCTCTCGGCGGACCGAGAGCATTATCTTTTTATTAGGTAAAACTCATCTGTCCGGAATTGGCACCTTGTCGGCTTTTGCCTGATAGGTTGCCGGGCTTCTCAGGGCCGGTCCCTTCGCCACTCTTGATAAGAATATCAATTACATTATAATTATATCACCTAAAGCGTGAAATGTCAATAGCGGGTTTTCCCGCCCGATTAAAGTCTAAGCGCGGTTATTTGAGCAGAAAAGAGAGGAAAGATACGGAGCCGTAGGCGGCTATCGTCATGATTATCGCGGCTATGACAACTCCCGCAAAAATCGACGGAAGCGCTCGCTTCATTCTCATGTCGACAAGTGAAGCGACAAGCGCGCCTGTCCATGCTCCCGTGCCCGGAAGGGGAATTCCGACAAACAGAATAAGTCCTATAAACGTACCCTTCAGCACTTTTTCTCTGTTCTTTTCGCCTTTCTTTTCAAGCCATAATGCGACTTTACTCAAAAAGGGAGTTTTTTTCATGAGTTCAAGAAGCTTTCTTATGAAAAGCAATATGAAAGGAACCGGAATCATGTTTCCGATGATGCTGATCATAAATACGTTAAGCCAAGGAAGTTGTTCGGCTGCCCCTGCGATAATGGCACCTCGCAGCTCAAATACGGGAATCATTGAGATGAAGAAAATGTGAAAGTATTCTCGGATAATTTGTCCCATTGCTTTCTCCGTTTCTGAAAAATCGGATTTTTGATGTTAGATGTGGAGTATTTTCGATACCCTTTTATAAAGGAGAAACGTCAGAAGTGAGCAGAGCAAGCCTTTTACAAGATTGAAGGGAACGGTACCCCATATTATAAGCGTGGCAAGCGATGTTATTTTCGAATTCGCATCCGCACCCGCTTGAATTACTGAGTCAAGCGGAAAGCCTGAAAGTTTTGAGTAGATGGGGATAAATACATAGTAGTTTATAAACGCCGCCGAGAGCGTCATTGCTCCGGTGCCGATGCCCATTCCCGCTACCGCGTTTTTCAGCGTTTTGGAATTGGTATATATAATTGACGCCGGAAGTATGTAAATTATCGTGATTACGACATCGACATATTCTCCGACAAAAGCGGTTGTCGTGCCTTTTATGAGAATTTTCAGTATGTTTTTCAAAACCGCAATGATAATTCCCGCAAGCGGGCCGAGAGCGAAAGAGCCTGTCATGATTACGGTCGAGCTGAAATCGACTTTGTAAAACGGCGGGCAAAAGGGAAGGGGAAATTCCACAAACGTGAGAACGGTAGCCAGTGCCGTCAAAATCGAAATTTTCGTTATGAATTTCAAGTTAACTTTAGTGGTTTTTTTCATCAATATCTCCGAGAAGTCATATATATTACAACTTAAAATTATACCATAAAACAGGGAGTTAAAGTATTGATAAATTGTTAATTATAAGAAGGATTACGCTTTACAGTATATGGAACTTCTTTTTTATATGACACTTTAAGTGAAAAGCGACCGCATGAAAATCATACGGCCGCTTTGTTATTTATCCGATATTAAATATCTTGTTAATTACTCGATAATTTCGGAAACGACACCGGAACCGACTGTTCTGCCGCCTTCACGGATAGCAAAACGGAGACCCTTTTCGATAGCGATAGGAGTGATAAGTTCAACAGTCATATCAACGTTATCGCCGGGACGGCACATGTCAACGCCGTCGGGAAGGGTAATTGTTCCCGTAACGTCAGTTGTTCTGAAGTAGAACTGAGGTCTGTAACCTGCGAAAGAGGGCTTCTGACGACCGCCTTCTTTTTCGGTAAGAACGTAAACCTGACCTACAAACTTTGTGTGGGGGTTGATGGAACCGGGTTTGCAAAGAACCTGACCACGTTCGATCTCGTTCTTAGCTACGCCACGAAGAAGTGCGCCGATGTTGTCGCCTGCTTCTGCCTGATCGAGAAGTTTGTGGAACATTTCAACACCTGTAACAACAGTTGATTTTCTTTCGTCCGTAAGGCCGATGATTTCAACTGTGTCGGATACTTTAACCGTACCACGTTCAACTCTACCTGTAGCAACCGTACCACGTCCCGAAATGGAGAATACGTCCTCGACGGGAAGAAGGAAGGGAAGGTCAGCTTTTCTTTCGGGTGTGGGAATGTAGCTGTCAACAGCATCCA
>CAYXMB010000181.1:0-3304 GCA_964466085.1 uncultured Ruminococcus sp. | reverse complement strand
TTTTGTAAACTGGCTCTTTTTGCGAGCAGCGGCATTTTTATGCATGATATTACGTACAACCGCACGGTCAACTTTTTTAACCGCCTCTTTGTACATAACTTCCGCAACTGCTTTGTCACCCGCTTCAACTGCTGCGTAGAACTTTTTAACTATGTTCTTAAGCTGAGTTTTGAAAATCTTATTTTGAAGAGTTTTCACGCTGGTAACTTTTACGCGCTTTTTTGCTGATTTAATGTTCGGCACTTCTATTCCCTCCTTGTAAGCGATATTTGGTGTTGCATAAAGCCTGAGAGGGTGCTTTACGCACTTATAATACTGTGATAGTATATCACAACGAAATTCAAAAAGCAATAGTTTTCACGAAATTTTTTTATTTATTTTATTCCGATAAATATTGCCTCAATCTCTTATATATGATATAATAATATGAAAAAAAGCAATTTAAAGGTGGTAACAATGAAATATTTCGTACTTATACCCGACGGAATGGCGGACAGGCCTCTCCCTCAGTTCGACAATAAAACTCCGATGGAAGTCGCATGTAAACCCTGCATGGATTTTCTTTGCGAAAAATCGTATTGCGGTACTGTCTCAAACGTACCGCAAGGAATGGTTCCCGAAAGCGATACGGCAAATCTCGCCATTCTCTCCTACAATCCGAAGATTTATTCGAAAGGAAGGAGCCCTCTTGAAGCCGTGAGCATGGGAATCGATATGAAAGAAAACGATACTGCAATCAGATGCAATCTCGTTACTCTGTCCGAAGATACCGACGATTATTTCGAAAAGACCATGATAGACCACAGTTCCGACGAAATAACGACCGATGAGGCAAACGAGCTCGTAAAGGCACTTAACGACGCAATGTCCGAAAACGGACGCACGCTTTACACGGGTGTCAGCTACAGACACTGCCTTATATGGGAAGGCGCAGACGATAAATACCCGTTTATGAGACCTCACGACATTTTGGGACGAAAAATAAAAGATTATCTCCCTTCTGCGGAAAACGGCGGAGAGGATTTTCTCAAATATATGGTCGAAAGTTATAAAATATTAAAAGACCATCCCGTGAATATAGAAAGAAGAAAAGCGGGGCTCAGACCCGCAAATTCGGCTTGGCTTTGGAGTCCCGGAAAAAAGCCCATGCTTCCGAAATTCAAAGATAAATGGGGACTTGACGGAGCGATTATCTCCGCCGTTGACCTCATTAAAGGAATAGGACTTTGCGCGGGGATGGAGGTTGTAAACGTCGAGGGCGCTACCGGAAACTATTCGACAAACTACGTCGGAAAGGCAAATGCGGCAATCGACTGTTTTAAAAAAGGCTCCGATTTCGTTTACGTTCACGTCGAAGCTCCCGACGAATGCGGTCACAGAGGCGAAGATACGGTTAAAGTAAAAGCTATCGAAAAAATCGACAGTCTTATTTTAAAGCCTGTTCTCGACTATCTTAACGGAACAAACGAGCCGTTTAAAATAATGGTTCTTCCCGACCACCCGACTCCGATTGAAATAAGAACACATTCTATGGAAAGCGTTCCGTTTTTCATATTCGACAGCGAAAAAGAGACAAAAGGCGCCGAAGTTTTTTCGGAAAAATGCGCCGAGTCGATGAATAACTATATTCCCGACGGAAGTAACCTTTTGAGTATTATGTTCGGGAAATCAAATTAAAAAAGGAAAGTAAACGGCAATGACAAATCAAAACGAAAATTTAACACCGATATGCCGTGACGAAAAGAAAAAAACGGCTGCTTGGAATTTATACGAATGGTTTGAAAGTATTATTTTAGGCATTGCGCTTCTTTTCGTTCTCATCTCGTTTTTCTTCAGGCTTTCTTACGTTAACGGGCAATCTATGGAAAACACACTTCACGACGGAGACTTGCTTTTGATAAGCGACTTCGCATACACTCCGAAAAGCGGAGACATAGTGGTTCTTCAAGACCTTTCCCTTCCGGGACTTTACAAAGAGCCTCTTGTTAAAAGAGTTATCGCAACGGGCGGACAGGTCATCGATATCGATTTCAAAACATGGACCGTCACCGTTGACGGCGAAGTTGTAGACGAACCTTATATAAAACTCGCAACCGACCAAACGGTTCTGTCGAATTATCAATTTCCCCTGACCGTTCCCGAAGGCGAGGTGTTTGTAATGGGTGACAACAGAAATCATTCCGGAGACAGCAGAGCCGTCGGCACAATCGACGAACGTTGCATAATCGGAAAAGCATATTTCAGATTAAATCCCGACAGTTTCGGGTCACTGTATAACTGATTTTCAAAGAGGTACCGATGAATAACGATAACTCAACAAATATAAACTGGTTTCCGGGTCATATGGCGAAAACCCGCCGAATGATTAAGGAAAACCTCAAAAACGTCGATATAATAATCGAACTTTTGGATGCGAGAATACCGAGAAGTTCGAAAAATCCGGAAATAGCATCGATTGTCGAAAATAAGCCGACACTGACCCTTTTAAATAAGTCCTCTCTCGCAAATCCGGACGTCACGGAACAGTGGGTTAAATATTACAAAAGCATCGGCGGATGTGCAATACCCGTCGATTGCGTAAAAAACGACAATATCAAAGCTATCGGAAGCACCGTGCGTGAAATACTCAAGGAAAAAATATCAAAATACGAAAGCAAAGGTATGCACGGCAAGCAAATCAAAGCAATGATAGTCGGAATACCCAACGTCGGAAAATCATCCCTTGTCAACCGCTTGAGCAAAACAAAAAAAGCAAAAGTCGAAGACCGTCCCGGTGTCACAATGAGCAAGCAATGGGTCACAACAGATATGGGATTCGAACTTCTCGATATGCCGGGCGTTTTATGGCCGAAATTTCAAGACAGAATTACGGCGGAAAACCTCGCTTTGACAGGTGCGATTAAAGATGCGGTTCTCGATATCGAAGAACTCGGCGGAATTTTATGTTCAAGACTTTATGATATTTCGCCCGACCTTTTTTGCGAAAGATATAAACTTTCAAAATCCGATTTATCCGAAATGAAAGGCTATGAAATGCTTGAAAAAGTCGGAAGGAAAAGAGGATTTTTGATTTCCGGCGGAGAAATTAATACGGAAAGAGCGGCTATAATGCTTCTCGACGAATTCAGAGGATGTAAAATCGGTCGGATTTCACTTGAAACCCCGACTGCGGATTAGGTGTTTTTATGCTGTCTTACGAATATGATTTCGATTATTTGAAAAACGGAGTTTCCGTTCTTTGCGGTACGGATGAGGCGGGGAGAGGTCCTCTTGCGGGTCCCGTCGTTGCGGCGGCGTGCATTAT
>CAYXMB010000180.1:0-3333 GCA_964466085.1 uncultured Ruminococcus sp. | reverse complement strand
GTCCGCCTTGCTGTTCAAATAATGTTGTCATAATGAACCTCCTTGATTTTGATATGCTTATTATAAATCAAGTTGGAATAAAAGACGAATGTGCGGATTAATTATAAAAGAAAAAAGGCTCTGACCTTTTACAGTCAAAGCCTGATTTCTTCCCTTTGCAATGCCTCAGATGTAATAAGTTTTCTATACTGCCTTATCAACCTGTGGCATTAAAATCGGAACGGTTTTTTTCGTACCGTAAAAAATTTCAATTCTATTTGAAGCAGTTTTTACACGGTTTGTATCCCTGAGATATAAGGGTTTCCTTACTTTCGCTGCTTTCCGCATAATTTTCCGAAGCTATTTTTTTCGCCGAAGCACACGTGGGCTTGTGAAATTTTTTCGTATTCGTATTCAGTATATAAGTTTCCGCCGTACCGTTATCGGCGACGGGCACCGAGCCGTTGTTCGATTGAGAAGCCTTTGTCGTTTCCTCTTTTGCGCCTCCGATATATTCGCTGTCTCCCGTTTTATAGTTAATACTTATATTCGGTTGTACGTTGTAACAGAAAACGTTGAATTCTATTCCCTCGCCCTTGTCTTCAACCGAATACGCTTCAATCTGCACTCCGCTGCAAACGAGATTGTCTCCGTCGTAAATCGGAGTTACCCTGTAGGCAACGTGATTTCCCGTTTCCTTTATGTAATCGGCAACCATATTTTCAAAAGGCAACATTCCGTCAACGTTCATGCAACGTGTGCCCGTTATAAGATTTTTACGATTTGCGTTTTCCGCCGAAAGTTGCCAACCTATGAGATGACATCTGTTCCAAAGCCATCCGCCCGAAATACCCTCGTATTTCGCCTGTTTCCACCCACTCGGATAAACGTCGCCGATGCTTCCCCTCTCCTCGCCGTCTTTCGGCATGGTATCTTTTCCGCACGATGCGGTTGCCGTACCGCATCTTCCGAGAGAGTCGAGTTCCGAATAATTTTCGTATCCGACGGTTTTAAGTTCGCTTGCACTGAATACGGGCTTATTCCCGTTTACGGTAACGTAAATATTTCCCGAATAAGGCGGAATATCCGACAAACCGACAGGCTGCGCCTTTGACGTTTCTTCGGGTTCGGACAGTGACGTTTCCTCTTTTTCGCCTTCTTTGCTTTCGGTTTCCTCCGATACGCTTTCAAATTTCCCGTCTCCGGTTACGATTTGACTTTCCGATGCCGTCCCGTTTTCCTCTTTCGAATCGCTTTCTTCGGCGGATGTGTATTCGCTTTCATATACCGTATCCGACCCATCCGCAAGTTCTCCGCTTCCGGAACCGTTGCCCGATGTGAAAACGCATGTAAAGAAAAGGATTACGGCAACGACGACAAGGTGCCAATCTTTTATTTTAAATCGGCTTAAAAATTTTCTGACGGGTTTTATCGGAGCCGTTAAAAGTGCCGCAAAGACAAGTAAAAGACTTGACGGGCGGAAACCGTTTCCGAGAGCGCATAAAGCGAAGAAAGCCACAAGTATCCATTCGACAACAACCAAAACGATTTTCTTTTTCATTGTATTTCCTTTCCGATTGCGGTCCCGAAATTTTCGGGAGAGACATTTCCAAATTATGACACTCTTACGTATTTTTCTTCGGTTATTCTGTCGTGAGACGAACCTTTGAAATCTTCTTTCGATATAAGTTTAAAACCGTTTTTTTTCAAATTGGTGTCGAAAAACTTATCCGCCTGATATTTTCTGTTCCATTTGTAAATCCAAACTTCGGTGCATTTTGAAACATCGTAAGGCTTGTCCTCGACAAAATACCATGCATCTCCCGCTTTTTCGTGTGGCAATTCATCGGCGATAATCCCGCCGTTATTTTCAAATTGCTTAGCGGAATAAGGGCTCATCCAAAGACTTTCGCCTTCGGTCATTTTCACAATTCGCTCTCTCAGAACGGAATCCTGAGACTGTCTTTTCCCGAAAAACATCATTCCGCCCGATTTATCGATACATACGATTAATTTCATTATTCGAACTCCTTAAACGAATCGGCTCTCCGAGCGAAAACGACGGTTTTCGGCTTTAGAGATGCCCTGTTAAAAACAGTTTCCACCACGACATATATTCCCTGACAAGACTCGTATAAAGGCTTATCGGATTCGGAGAGGCGGCATAATAGCAATACGAAACGGAAAGCCCTTCTCTCTTACACAAATATCGTATTCGGGGAATATGAAATCCCGTAGAAACACATGCAACAGCCCTTTCGCCGAGATTTTCCTCATTTATTATCCGTATTGAATATCTTATGTTTTCAAGTGTGTTCTTCGATTCCGCATCAACATAAATTCTGTCTTCTTCCATACCGTGCGATACGAGATAATTTTTCATAACGTCGCCTTCGGCGGCATTTTCGTTTTCTCCCTTGCCTCCGCACACTATGCAAACCGAGCCCGGAACGTCCTCCATCACCGAAAGCGCCTTATCGAGTCTGAGTTTCAAAGCATTTCCGGGATACGCATTCTCCGCTTCTCCCCGAACTTTTGCGCCGTATATTATAAAAACCGTGTTTTCTTCGACTTCACCGCTCGGCACCTCACCGCTTGCACCTATAAATATAGCGGAGCAAACGACGGCAAAAGAGATAACGTAAAACGCAAGTCCGGCTCCCCACAAAGCTTTCATAACGGGAAAAGCCTTTTTCAAAATGAGTTTGAGCTTTTTCCGGAACAGAATCGGGAGAAGAGTTATTGCGATTACGAAAAGCGAAATCAAGAACGCTGTCGTCGATTCGGGAAAAAAGAGCTGATGGATAAAATACGTTCCGTAATTGGCAAGCGTAATTGCCGCGAACACCGAAAGTATAACGTTGCAAGCTTTTGTCTTTCTGCTTTTTCTTTCTGCTTTTATCATGACTTTTGAATTGTCCCCCGAAACAATCGGGGGACCCTGCTTTAAATTATTTTATTTCTATCATAGATTCATCCCACATTGCGGGTGCTTCGTATCCGAGAAAATTAACAACGGTAGCCGCAACGTTTGAAAGTCCGAAAGAGCCTTCCGTCTTTACGCTGTACCTGTCGCTTGCATTGTTATCGTAGAAAATAAACGGAACACGGTTAAGCGTATGGCTTGTTTTCGCTTTAAAAGAACCGTCTTTCGAAAGCTTAACGTCGCCTTTTTTATCGGTTTCGAACATTTCGTCGGCGTTTCCGTGATCGGCTGTTATAAGGGCTACTCCGCCGAGTTCGTCGATTACGGGCAAAATTCTGCCTATTTGAAGGTCAAGAGCCTCCATTGAGCAAATCGTCGCTTCAAGGTTACCTGTGTGTCCCACCATATCGCCGTTGGGGAAATTGACA
>CAYXMB010000179.1:0-3363 GCA_964466085.1 uncultured Ruminococcus sp. | reverse complement strand
ATTTACAAAAAAATATAGCAAGTTGGTTCTAACCACTTGACTTTTTATAGGAGATTATATGGGTTTTTTTGATAAATTGAAAAGCGGTCTTTCAAAGACCAAAAATGCCGTAGTTTCGCAAATCGACAGCGTACTGAAAAGTTTTGTCAAAGTCGATGAAGATTTGCTTGACGAGCTTGAGGAAATTTTATATTGCTCCGATATGGGAGCCGAAACCACCGAGAGAGTAATCGACGAGCTTCGAGACAGAATAAAGGACGGGAGACTTAAAGAATCCGCCGAAGTGAGACAAGCTCTCAAAGAAATTTTGAGAAGCGAAATCGGTGAGGCGGAAGCTCTTGATTTGTCAACCGTACCGTCGGTTATACTTGTTATCGGAGTTAACGGCGTCGGTAAAACGACAACTATAGGTAAAATCTCCGCAAAACTTGTCGGAGAGGGCAAAAAAGTCATAGTTGCCGCAGCGGATACCTTCAGAGCGGCGGCTATCGAACAGCTTGAAGTGTGGACTTTGCGTGCCGGAGCCGAAATCGTAAAACAACAGGAGGGAAGCGACCCCGCCGCAGTTGTTTACGATGCATGTGCCGCCGCAAGAAAAAGAGGTGCCGATGTTTTGATTGTCGACACGGCGGGCAGACTCCATAACAAGAAAAATTTAATGGACGAACTTGCGAAAATCAATCGGATTATCGGCAGAGAATTACCCGACAGCGCACGTGAAACGCTTCTCGTTCTCGATTCGACTACGGGTCAGAATGCCGTTAATCAGGCAAGAGAATTCAAAAACGCCGCCGATATTACGGGACTTGTTCTGACAAAGCTTGACGGAACAGCGAAAGGCGGAGCGATATTTTCAATTAAGGGCGTGCTTGACATACCCGTAAAATTCATCGGCGTCGGAGAGCAAATCGACGACATGCAGGAGTTTGATCCCGATATGTTCGTTAACGCTCTGCTTGACGATTAGGAGAAAAAATGCACGAGATAGTTCTTTCATCAAGAAACAAAAACAAAATAGCGGAGCTTGCCGCTCTGTTTTCGAAACTTCCTTCGGGAAAAGTAAAACTGCTTTCGCTTGATGATGTCGGATTTTACGACGAAATCGATGAGGACGGGACTTCTTTTGAGGAAAATTCCGTAATCAAGGCATCGGCGCTTGCATCAAAAGGATATATCTGTATTGCCGACGATACGGGACTTTCGGTAAACGCACTCGGAGGTGCTCCCGGAATTTATTCCGCAAGATACGGAGGCGGACACGCAAATTACGCCGCAAATAACGAAAAGTTGCTTTCCGAAATGTCGGGGAAAACCGACAGAAGTGCAAAATTCGTGTGTGCAATGAGTATTGTAATTCCGGATTCAAGCGGTATTTCCGTTCCGAATGAACTTGTCGATGCCGAAATGTCCCGCTTTGCAAGCGAGAGAGCAAAGGTACCCGTTAAAGCGGTGGTACTCAGAGGAGAGTGTTTCGGAAGTATTGCAGAAGACTATCGGGGGCAAAACGGATTCGGGTATGATCCGCTGTTTCTCGTTGACGGAGCCGGCAAAACTTTTGCCGAGATGAATTCCGATGAGAAAAACGCCGTAAGTCACAGACTGGGCTTCTTTTCTAAAAGAGTTTCCGCCATTGAAAAAATTTTCGCAGAATAAATAAACGGAGGAAAAAATGCTGACAAGCAAACAAAGAGCTTACCTTCGTTCACTTGCCGCAAATATCGATACGATTTTTCAAATAGGAAAAGGCGGAGTTTCGGATGAAACATGCCGTCAAATCGATGCGGCACTCGAAGCACGTGAGCTTGTGAAAATCAGATGCCTTAACAATTCGGATTACACGCCGAGAATTGCCGCCGATGAAATATCGGAAAAAACAAATTCCGACGTTGTGACGGTTATAGGTACAAAATTCGTTCTTTACAGAGAATCGAAGAAAAACAAGAAAATAGAGCTGAAATGAAAATCGTGATTTTCGGCGGTACTTTTTCTCCGCCGCACACAGGTCACGTTTCATCGGCAAAGGCCGTTCTTCGAAGGTGCAATCCCGATTTGCTTGTAATTATGCCGACGGGGATTCCTCCGCACAAAAACGAGTGGGGAGACGTCACGGGGCGTGACAGATACGAAATGTGCAAAGCGGCTTTTTGCGGAATTTCGGATAAAATTTCGGTATCCGACTTTGAAGTTTCGAAAAACGGAAAATCTTATACTTACGATACCGTATCTTATTTTAAGGAGAAATATCCGAATGCCGAAATTTCGCTTCTGTGCGGGGAAGATATGATAATGTGCCTTGATACGTGGTATATGGCGGAGGAGCTTATGAAACAATGCTCTTTCAAAGCCGTTTTGAGGCACTGCGGTTCGGGGGTGCCCGTCAAAGAAAAAATCGGTTTTTTTTCCCGAAAGTACGGTGCCGATTTTGAAATAATCGAAGCGCCCGTGATCGATATTTCTTCAAGTGAGATAAGGAAAGCCGTTTTTGACGGCAACGATATTTCGAATTACGTCGGAGCCGATGTTATCGAAATTATAAAAAAACGAAAGCTATATGAGGCAAAATGAAGGTGAAAATCAATGAATGAAAAAGCGGTATTGACGGAAAGCGACCTTTCGAACCTGAGGCAACTTGTAAAACCGTATCTTACGCCGAAACGTTATCTTCATACTTTGGCGGTTGAAAAGGAAGTCGCTTCACTTTCGGGTATATTTTACCCTTGCGACGGTGAAACTGAAAACAGACTCAGGGCTGCGGCACTGCTTCACGATATAACAAAAGCATTTTCTTTGGAAAAACAGTTGCATTATTGCGACAAATTTGGTATAATTATCGGAAAAGATGATATTTTGTCTTTGAAAACCTTTCATGCAAAAACCGCCGCCGCTTTGTGTTCCGTTGATTTTGCCGAGTACGTTGACTGCGAAATCATAAACGGCATAAGGTGGCACACGACGGGGAGAGGCGGTATGACGCTTTTCGAAAGCCTTATTTATCTTGCCGATTATATTGAAGAAACAAGGACTTTTGAAGATTGCGTAATGCTTCGGAAATTCTTTTATTCTTCTTTGGAAAACGGTAAAAGTAAGGAAGACGTTTTACGTGATACGATGATTCTTTCTTTCGATATGACTTTAAAGATTCTTATCGAAGAGGGAGCTCTCATCGACAGTGATACCGTCGAGGCGAGAAATTATTTTTCAGCCGAAAAAATCCGACAAAGGACGTCGGATTAAACGAATTCAATTGATTGTAACGGAGTGGGAATATGGAGAACACAGCTAACAGAAAACAGCGGAATTTTATAAAAGCGGCGATTTTGACAGTAGGCATAATTCTTGTTATAGTCGTAACGCTGTACATTT
>CAYXMB010000178.1:0-3369 GCA_964466085.1 uncultured Ruminococcus sp. | reverse complement strand
TTTCAAAGGTTGCCGATATAATTCAAATACCGGCTTTTCTTTGCCGTCAAACGGACCTTTTGGTTGCGGCGGCGAAAACGGGAAAATGCGTGAATATTAAAAAAGCGCAATTTCTTGCAGCTTGGGATATGAAAAACTGTGTTGAAAAAGTTCGTGCATTCGGAAACGATAACGTTATGCTCTGTGAGCGTGGGACAAGCTTCGGATATAACACTTTGGTGGTCGACATGACCGGACTTCGTGTTATGAAAGATTTCGGCGTGCCGGTAATATTCGATGCAACTCACAGCGTGCAGAAGCCCGGAGGAAACGGAACTTCAACCGGAGGCAACAGGCAATACGTTGAGTACCTTGCAAAAGCCGCTTTGGCTGTCGGAGTTGACGGCTTATTCATGGAAACGCACCCCGACCCCGACAATGCAAAGTCCGACGGACCCAACATGGTGGTGTTGAGCGAGATGAAACCGTTGCTTGAAAAACTTATCAGAGTATATAATTCGGTAAACTAATCGGAGGCATAAAATGGATATAGACGTTATAAGCGAAGCCAAATCGGTATTCGATAAAGAAATCGATGCGCTTGTAAAGACGAGGGAATCTTTGGGGGCAAGTTTCGAATTGCTCGTGAATTTGATTGTTAATTGCAAAGGGAAAGTTGTTTTGACCGGAATGGGAAAACCGGGACATATCGCAACGAAAATAGCGGCTACTCTTGCAAGTCTCGGCACCCCGTCGTTTTTCATGCATCCGGGAGAGGCTCAACACGGTGATCTCGGTATGGTCGAAAATAAAGACGTCGTTTTACTTATGAGTTACAGCGGAGAGAGCGAAGAAGTCACAAAGCTTATGCCGACTCTGAGCGAAATAGGTTGTGCCACCGTTGCCATAACGGGAAATCCGAAATCGACAATAGCGAGAGAGTGTAGGTATTCGTTTATTTTCCCGGAATTCGAAGAAGCGTGTCATATGCATTTGGCGCCGACTTCAAGTACGACGGCGTTACTTGTTCTCGGTGATGCGCTTGCTCTTGTCGCGTCGAGAATAAAGAATTATACAAAAGAAGATTACGGTCTTCATCACCCGGCAGGCTCGCTCGGAAAGAAGCTGTTGGTTCATGTTTATCACCTCATGAGCAAAGGCGAGGATAACGCAACTGTCTTAACGGGAAGTTCTCTTCATTCCGCTATAGTCGAAATGAGCAAAAAAGGATTGAGCATGGTTTCCGTTGTCGATGAAGAAAAAAAGCTCATGGGCGTAATCACGGACGGCGATTTGAGAAGAATGTTCGAGAAGGGTCTTGATGTTTATACGAGTGTTGTCGATGACGTCATGACAAAGACTCCCAAATGGATAGACGAGAAAGAAATGGCTATCAACGCTCTTCAATTTATGAGTGACTTGCATATTACCGGTATGCCCGTTCTGAATGAAAACAAAGAGGTTGTCGGCACCATATTGATGCAGGATATTTATAAGGCCGGTATTGTAAGATGAACATTAAGCTTTTGGTAACGGACGTGGACGGCACACTGACCGACGGCTGTATATATATGAGCGGTGACGGAGAAATGATGAAAGCGTTCAACGTCAAAGACGGATACGGAATTGCGCATATATTGCCCGAAAACGGTATAACACCCGTAATTATTACCGGCAGAAAATCATCGATTACCGAAAAGAGAGCGTCTGAGCTCGGAATAAAATCCGTATATCAGGATGTTTCCGATAAACTTGAAAAGCTTTGCGAAATATTAAGTGAGCGGGGAATTACGGCAGACGAAGTCGCTTACATCGGCGATGATTTGAATGACTTGGAATGTATTAAGTATTGCGCACTTTCCGCATGCCCGTGCGATGCGCACGAGAGCGTAAAAGAGGCTGTTGATTATATATGTTGCAATTGCGGCGGAAAAGGCGCCGTAAGGGAATTTATCGATTACATAGTAAAAAGCCGAAATTGAGAGGGAAACACGTTATGATTAAGGCAAAGAAAGGAGTGCGCATTGCTTTTGAAATCGCATTGCTCATTTTCTGCCTTGCCGTAATTTCATGCATTGTATCGCTTGCCGTGTCGAGATATTCTCTGAAAGTTACGAGACTTTCTTATTCGTCGGACAAAGTGACAAATGAGTTTTCGGTTGTTCAAATTACCGATTTGCACGGTATAACGTTTGGCGAAAACAATTGCCGATTGATTGAAACCGTTAAAAATTTGAATCCCGATGCGGTATTTATGACGGGTGATATTATATCTCCCGACGGCGAAATCGGAGTTGCAAAGTCGCTTGTCGAAAGCCTTTGCGAAGATTTCGACGTTTATTTTTCCGTCGGAAATCACGAGCTTGAATTCCTTGACGAGTGCACAGAGCGCATCGGCAATGCGGGTGCGACAATACTTGAAAAAGAATATTGCGATATAACGCTTTGCGAAAACGATGTTCGAATCGGAGGTACTTCCGGATTTGCTCTCGGAGTTGATTTTTGGGCTGCGACTTACGGCAAAAATCCCTTTGAATATTATGAAACCGAAGATTTTTCGGAACAGCGTTTTATGTTAGATTATTCCGAAACCGATAATCTCAAAATTCTGCTTCTTCATCATCCCGAAGCCCCCACTCTTTGGAGTAAAATGGGCTGGTATGACGTGGATATCGTTCTTTCGGGACATACTCACGGCGGTGTTGTGAGATTTCCTTTCGTCGGCGGGCTTTTTGCACCCGAAGAAGGCTTTTTTCCCGATTATGAGTACGGACTGTTTGAAATGAACGGCGTTACGACATATATTTCATCGGGGCTTTCGGGAGCCGAAAGCGTTCCGAGATTTAACAACGTGCCCGAAGTTGTGTACCTCACCGTCAGCCCCGAAAATGCGGAATGAGACTGTAACGGCTCAAGAGTCCGAAACAAAACAAAATGCAAATGCGCCTTTGCAAAATGCGTATCTTAAGAAGAAAAAAAACATACTCAAGAGTTATTATCTCAAGAGTATGCTTTTTTATTATTCGGTATATTTTTTTGATTATTTGATTGCAAGAAATCCGTTAATGAATGCGTCGGGGAATATAAATTGCTTTTCCGCTTTTTGTCCGTCGATGATGAAGCCGACCCGAAAATATTTTTTTGCTTTATCCATCCATGTGACTTTTCCGTCGCCGAAATTTTTATGATTTACGGCAGTGCTTACGGTAACGGATGCGAGTGTTTCGGCCCAATCGGGCTCTTTGGGTTTATTTTCAACTTCAAGCGTTGTGCGAACAGGTGCTTTAGGCGTTTCAAACTCGGATTCTTCTTTCGGAACAATAATATTCGCAAAATCAATCATATCCATCGATGCTTGCTGTCTTGCGTAAAGATTTTCGTATTCTTCAC
>CAYXMB010000177.1:0-3443 GCA_964466085.1 uncultured Ruminococcus sp. | reverse complement strand
AGGCAAAGAAACTTTTGAACAAGGAGAAACACTTTGTACCGAAGCGTCATAAAACGCAGCTGTGCGATGATATAAACGAAATTGTCGGCTGTCGGAAATCTTCATTATATTAAGCGAAAGATACTAAATACGAACTTGAGTCTCTTCGAGCCTTGTTTAAAAAGGCTTGGGGAGACTTTTTCGAAAGTCACCGACTTTCTATTGATTTTCACTGCCACTTCTGCTATAATTGATTATCATATAATTTGGGGGTGCGACATGGGACAGCCTACCGAAAGACAGAAGCACATAAGAAACTTTTCCATAATCGCTCATATCGATCACGGCAAGAGTACACTTGCCGACAGAATACTTGAATTTTCAAGTGCGGTTGCGAGCCGTGACATGGAAGAACAGCTTCTTGACAACATGGCATTGGAAAGAGAAAGGGGCATTACGATTAAAGCGAGAGCTGTCAGAATCGATTACGATGCACCCGACGGAGAAACTTACGAACTTAATTTAATAGATACTCCCGGTCACGTCGACTTTAACTACGAGGTATCCCGTTCTCTCAACGCATGTGAGGGGGCTCTTCTCGTTGTCGATGCGACTCAGGGAATTGAGGCGCAAACCCTTGCGAATGCTTACCTTGCGGTTGATGCCGATCTTGAAATCGTGCCTGTGATAAATAAAATCGATCTTCCTTCAGCCGATGTCGAAAGAGTCAGAGGCGAAATTGAGGATGTAATAGGCGTTCCGGCTGAGGAATGCCCTGCGGTATCCGCAAAAACCGGGCTCAATATCGAAAGCGTGATGGAAGCGATAATACGTGACGTTCCGCCTCCGTGCGGTGATGAAAACGCTCCGCTCCGTGCACTGATATTCGATTCGGTATATAACAGTTATCTCGGTGTTGTGGTATATATCCGGGTCGTTGAGGGAACCGTAAAAGCGGGCGACAGAATAAAGCTTATGAGTACCGGTGCCGAATTCGACGTTGTTGAAGTCGGGGCTATGGATCCGTTCGGACTTAAAAAGAAAGACTGTCTCTCGGCGGGGGATGTCGGATATATTACGGCGTCGATCAAAAACGTTTCCGATACCCGTGTCGGAGACACCGTAACGCTTGCCGATGCTCCGTGCGAAGAATCACTGCCGGGATTCAAGAGCGTTTTGCCTATGGTATATGCGGGAATTTATCCTGCCGACGGTGCGAAATACGACGAAACGAAAGATGCCCTCGAAAAACTTCGCCTCAACGATGCGGCGTTCGTTTTCGAACCCGAAACGAGTATCGCTCTCGGTTTCGGATTCCGCTGCGGTTTTTTGGGACTTCTTCACATGGAAATAATCGAGGAACGGCTTGAGAGAGAATTTAATTTAGACCTTATAACGACGGCGCCGAGTGTTATTTACGAAATAACGAAAACAAACGGCGAAGTGGTTTATATCGATAACCCGACGAATTATCCGCAGCCCGATGAAATAGCGACGGCGGCGGAGCCTGTTGTCGATGCGACTCTTATTACTCCGACCGAATTTGTCGGAGGAATTATGGATTTGTGCCAAGATAGGCGTGGCGTTTTCAAAGATATGAAATATATCGACACCGACAGAGTTGAATTGTATTACAAATTGCCGCTTAATGAGATAATATATGATTTCTTCGATGCGTTGAAATCGAGAAGTAAAGGATATGCATCTCTTGATTATGATTTCGGCGGATACGAGCCGAGTAAGCTTGTGAAGCTTGATTTTCTGCTTAACGGAGAACAGGTTGATGCCTTGACCTTTATAGTTCACGAGGAAAAGGCGTACGGCAGGGCGAGAAAAATTGCCGAAAAACTGAAAGAAAATATACCGAGACAGCTCTTTGAAGTCCCGATTCAGGCGGCGATAGGTTCGAGAATAATCGCACGTGAAACGGTTAAGGCGATGCGAAAGGACGTTCTTGCAAAATGCTACGGCGGAGATATAACAAGAAAGAAGAAACTTCTCGAAAAGCAGAAGGAAGGCAAAAAGAAGATGCGTCAGCTCGGTTCCGTTCAGGTGTCTCCCGAAGCGTTTATGGCGGTTCTTAAACTTGATAACGACTGATAAAACGGCAAAGGAGAAAGAAGGATGTTCGGAAAAGTCAACAGAGAACGGCTTGGGCTTTATCTTCATGTTCCGTTTTGCAAAAGTAAATGCTCATACTGCGATTTTTATTCCTTCGTTCCGAGTGATGACGGTATTTACGAGAGATACGTAAATGCTTTGATAAAGCATATGGAAAGCTATAAAAGCAGTTGTGAGTCATTTGCTCCGGACACGGTATATATAGGCGGCGGAACGCCGACTTCGGTTCCCGTTTCTTTACTTGCCGAGCTTATGCATGGAGTGAAAAGAAACTTTTCACTCACGAAAAACTGCGAAATAACAATGGAAGCAAACCCCGCCACAGTCGGTCTTACAGGGCTCAAAAAGCTCAGAAGAGCGGGCGTAAACCGACTGAGCATAGGGCTGCAAAGTGCAAGCAATGAAGAATTGAAAGCCCTTTCGAGGATTCACGACAGACGCGATTTCGAGGAGGCTTTCAGGGCTGCACGGGATGCTAAAATCGATAATATCAACGTTGATCTCATGTTCGGTATACCCGGTCAGACTATGGACACTATGCTCAGAACGCTCAATTACGTCACAAAAATGGAGCCCGAACATATTTCGTTCTATAATCTGAAAATAGAAAAAGGAACGCAGTTTTGGAAGATTCGCGATGTGCTTGCTTTGCCCGACGAGGATACCGAGTACGAAATGTATATGACGGCGATAAAATTCCTTGAATCAAGAGGATATTATCAGTACGAAATCAGCAATTTCGCAAAACCGGGATATCAGTGTATGCACAATTTGAAATATTGGAATTGTGATGAATATCTCGGTCTCGGACCTGCGGCGCATTCGTTTTTCAACGGAAACAGATTTTCCTTTTGCAAAGACGTCGTTAAATATATGAAAGCAATGGAAAATCCCGATGCGAAAATCAGAATCACCGACACTACGGAAGAAATCATGACGAAGGAGAGACTCGGCGAATACGTAATGCTCAGATTTCGTCTTAACGAAGGAATTTCGGAAAGGGAATTTTTCAGGCTTTTCGGCAAGAACTTCGAGGTAATGTTCGGCAAAAAGCTTTCGAAGTATGCCGATTACGGGCTCGTGTGCCGTAAAGACGGCAAATATTTCCTTACTCCGAACGGCATGTTTGTAAGCAATTATATCCTTTCCGATATACTTGATTTCGGTGACGTCGACCTTTACGACCCCACAATGTAAGGCTCCGCAAACTTTTTTAAAAAAATATAAAAAACTTGAAAAAACAGCTTGACAAAACAAAAAGCATGTGGTATAATAGCGGAGCTGACCTCGTGAGAGGGGACAGTGAAAAAGAAGAAGCTCCTTGAAAATTGAACAACAAGACA
>CAYXMB010000176.1:0-3451 GCA_964466085.1 uncultured Ruminococcus sp. | reverse complement strand
GGGAGCCTCTTTTTAAGTTTTGCCGATGTGTCTTCCAAAGCACTCACCTCCTACGGTAAAAATCGGCGCTTTTGAGTTCTTATTTGTTTTTTCTTCCGAGAAGCTCGTCAATTGCACGAAGTCTTGCGGCACGGGGGTCTTCTTTCGGCTCCGATTTCGCATCGGCGCTCTCCGATATGTCTTTCGTGTGTTCCGCATTTTCTTCGGTCACCGTCTCATCATGAACTTCTGAATTTTCTTCCTCGCATTCACCGCTGAGCTCTGCGATTTTCTTCTTGAGCTCGCAGTTTTCGTTGCGGAAACGGCGAAGATTCGTGTCATAAAGAGCAATTTGCGCTTCGAGATTTCTCGCTCTCTTTTCGGCTTTTACTTTGTCGCTGTAATACGAGATGGCGCAGAGAATTGCGGCGTCGAGGTTGGAACTGCGCTTTGTTGCCGCTGTTATCTCCTTGATTTCTTTGTCGATTATCTCGACAACGGTATTCACGAATTCTTCTCTTTCGTCCGAGATAATAGCAAGCTGAACGCCCGCTACCTCGATTTCATATCTTTTCTTCTCCATTTTTACTCCGTCCTGTTGTAATTATTTTTGCGGCATAATACGCCATTATATTAATATATATTATAACTTATAAAAGTAAAAAAATAAAGACCTTTTGATAACTTTTTTGAATTTTCGACTGAAATTATTTAGGGTTTACTTTTTTGCGATAATGGTGTATAATGAATTATTAAATCAAAATATCTCGGGGAAATTCAATGTTTATATCGGAAAAACTTCGCTCACTCGGCAGCCGAGCCGAAAAAGAGCTTTCTGCAATTTTTGAAAAAATAGACGAAACGTCGCTTATAAACACCGAAAAGGTTCTCGATGCCTTTCGTGAGGAACGTGTTTCCGAAGCGATGTTCGCACCCACGACCGGATACGGTTACGGAGATTTCGGTCGGGATGCCATAGACAGAATAGCGGCAAGAGTTTTCGGTGCCGACAGCGCTTTCATGCGTCCTGCCGTTCTTTGCGGAACGCACGCTATTACAATAGGACTTTTCGCACTTCTCCGTCCCGGAGACACCATGCTATCCGTTACCGGAGCTCCCTACGACACACTGAAAGAAGTTATCGGAGCCGAAAATAAAAACGGCGACGGCTCCCTTGCCGACTTCGGCGTTAACTACAAAGAGGTCCCTCTTGTAAACGGGGACGTCGACCGTGCGGCAATGGCGGAGGCAATCGCCGAGTGTCGGGATACGCTTAAAGTCGTATTCATTCAGCGTTCTAAAGGCTATTTGAACCGCAAAACTCTTTCGTCGGAGGAAATCGGAGAAATAGCACGTGAAGCGAAAAAAATCGCCGGCAAAGATATTTTCGTCGTCGTCGACAACTGCTACGGAGAATTTACCGAAACGAAAGAACCGACAAGTTTCGGTGCCGATATGATAATAGGTTCTCTTATAAAGAATCCCGGAGGCGGAATGGCGGATATCGGAGGATATATTGCCGGAAGTGAGCGTGCCGTCGAACTTGCGGGTTACAGACTGTGCTGCCCCGGAGTGGGGCTTGAAGCCGGAGCCTCTCTCGGTCAGAACAGAAATATATTGAGGGGTCTGTTCTATGCTCCGCACACCGTTGCGCAGGCTTTAAAAACAGCCCACTTTGCGTCTTACGTATTCGACGCTCTCGGTTATACGGTCTCTCCCGGAGCTTTTGAGACAAGGCACGACATAATACAAACGGTACAGCTCGGAAGTGCGGAAGGACTTGTTAATTTCTGCGGCGGTATCCAATCGGCATCTCCCGTTGATTCGCACGTTACTCCCGAAGCATGGGATATGCCGGGTTACAACGATCCCGTCGTAATGGCGGCAGGTGCATTTGTCGGCGGAGCATCAATCGAACTTTCGGCCGACGGTCCCGTGCGACCTCCATATACCGCTTTTTTGCAAGGCGGTCTCACTTTCGAATCGGGAAAACTCGGAATACTTGCCGCCGCACAAAAGTGCCTTGACGGAAAAAATATCGGTATTTAAGAAGAATTACAGAGGTAAATATGAAAATTACAGTCATAGGATGCGGGAGATGGGGCTCTTTTATCGCTTACTATCTCGACAAAATAGGTCACGACGTAACGATATACGGGCTTGAAAGCGCTCCCGAAATGAAACGGTTTCTGAAAGAAAGGAAAAACGACCTTTTGGAGCTTTCTTCCACAACGAAACTCTCTTGCGACAAAAAAGTAATATCGGATGCCGAGACAATCGTTATAAGCATCGGCTCACAAGGGCTCCGCTCACTCATGTCGGAGCTTGCACCGCTGAATCTCGAATGCAAAAAGTTTGTTTTGTGCATGAAGGGAATCGAAATTTCAACGGGAAAAAGACTTTCCGAAATCGTTTCCGAAACGACGTCTCCGACAAACAGAGTCGCCGTGTGGTTAGGTCCCGGACATGTTCAGGAGTTTTACAGAGGAGTTCCGAACTGTATGGTAATAGACAGCGCCGACGAAGACTTAAAGCACGAGCTTGTCGACAGCTTTTCGAGTGATCTTATACGGTTTTATTACGGAGAGGATCTTATCGGAAGCGAAATAGGGGGAGCCGCAAAAAACGTAATCGGTATTGCCGCCGGTATGCTTGACGGAGCGTCGATGACAACGTTGAAAGGCGCTCTTATGTCGCGCGGTACAAGAGAAATCGCACGTCTCATGAGTGCAATGGGAGGAAGCGAGACATCGGCTTACGGACTTTGTCTTCTCGGAGATTACGAGGCAACTCTGTTCTCAAAGCACAGCCACAACAGGGCTTTCGGTGAGGCTTTCATAAAAGGAGAGCGTTTCGAAGCTCTTGCCGAAGGATATTATACGGTTAAAGCACTCATGTGCCTTAAAGAAAAATATTCGGTGGATTTGCCGATTTGCACGGCAGTATACAATATTCTTTACAACGGTGCCGATGCCGTCAAAGAACTCAATTCTCTTTTCAAGAGAAGCATAAAACACGAAACCGAATAATCGAAGCGAGGGAACAGATGAAAAAGATTATACTTTGCAAATACGGAGAAATAGTATTAAAAGGTCAGAACCGTTCTCAATTCGAATCCATGCTCTTTAAAGAGCTTCGTCGCAGAGCGGCGCATATCGGAAATTTTTCGGTATCGTATTCTCAAAGCACGGCATATGTTACTCCCGTCGGCGAAATTTCGGAATCGGATTTCGAAGAAATGTATATCCAAGCGAAAAAAGTTTTCGGTTTTGCGGGCGTTGCAATCGCCGCCTGTGCCGAAAAAAACATGGAGGATATTTCGAGAGTTGCCGCAGAGTATCTCCCCGAAAGACTTGCGGGCGTGCACTCTTTCAGGTGTGTTGCGAAAAGAAGTGACAAAACCTTTCCGCTTAAAAGCCCCGAAATTGCCGCCGAAATCGGCGGAGTTATCCTCTCACGAATGCCGAAACTC
>CAYXMB010000175.1:0-3476 GCA_964466085.1 uncultured Ruminococcus sp. | reverse complement strand
CATTGCAACCTGCGGGTGAGAAATACCTGCGGGACATCTTGACGAACAAACACCGCACATTACGCAGTCGAAAGATTCTTCGGCGCATTTTTCGAAGTCGCCTCTTTGAGCGTATGCGATATATTGCATAACGTTCAATCCCTGCGTGCAACTTTTGGTACATGCGTTACAACCGATGCACGAATAAATTTCGGGATAAAGTTGCATCATGACAGTTTCGCTTACCGGTATATTTTCAATATCGTAAACTTGCTTTACGAGAGGGAAAAACGGGAGCGTTGCAATGTACATATTGTTTTCGACTTTGGTTTGGCATGCAAGACATGCTTTAAGCTCCGTATCGCCTTTTATTCTGTAAATGGTTGCACATGCACCGCAAAATCCGTTACGGCATCCGCATCCTCTGACAAGCTGATATCCGGCATATTCCATTGCCGTCATTATCGTAAGATTTTCGGGAACTTCGTATTTTTTTCCGAAAAGAAATATATTAACTGTATTTTCCATTATAATCTCCTTTAATACTCGGCGGGAAGCTCTTCGAGTTCATCGCAACGGAATACGGGACCGTCTTTACAAACGTATTTCGAACCGACGTTACATCTGCCGCATTTGCCGACTCCGCATTTCATTCTGAGCTCAAGAGTCGTGTAAATATCCGATTTGTTAAATCCTATCGAGCACAAGCCGTCAAGCGTAAACTTAATCATTATGGGCGGCCCGCAAAGAACGGCAAGCTTATCGGTTGAAAATCCGAGTTCTTTGACGTAATTCGGAACAAAGCCGACGTGACCGTCCCAACCGTCCTGCGGATTGTCTATCGTAAGATGAACGTTTACCCCGTTGTCTGTTGCCCATTCGTCTATTATTTCTTTATAATCGAGTAAATCGTCCTTGCTTCTCGAACCGTAAACTATATCGATTTTGCCGTAATTTTCACGGAAATGGCGGCAATAATTGATAACGGAACGCAAAGGCGCAAGTCCGACACCTCCGGCGATAAACAAGAGGTCTCTCCCTTTAAATACGGTATCGACCGGAAAAGGTTTTCCGTAAGGTCCTCTGATTGTTATCTGCTGGCCTACTTCGGCACTGTGAAGCCAATCTGTTACACAACCGCATTTTTTTATGGAAAATTCCATGAATTCTTTGTTTGTCGGAGAGGAAGTTATGGAAAACATTGCCTCGCCTACGCCGGGAACGGAAAGCATTGCGCACTGTCCGGGCATATGTTCAAACGCTTTTTTGCCGTCGGGTGTTACAACTCTGAAAGTTTTTATATCCGGCGTATCGGCCCTTACGTCGGTAATTACTCCGATTTTCGGAATTAAAGTTTCGTTGACAATATTATTCACCCTTATTTCCTCCTATCTTTTTCATTACCTTTGCTATATTCATTGATATCGGGCATTTCGCAACGCACCGACCGCAACCGACACAGCTGAAAAGTCCGTCGTTGTTTTCGGGATAATATACAAGCTTATGCATAAAGCGCTGACGGAAACGTTCTTTTTGGGTAAGTCTGTTGTTGCCGTGAGCCATTCTCGTAAAGTCGGAATACATGCACGAATCCCAACATCTGTAGCGGATAACGCCTTTTCCGGTATTGAAATCTTTTATATCGTAGCATTGGCATGTCGGACAAACAAAGGTACAAGTTCCGCATCCGATGCAAGACTGCGACAATTCATCCCAAACGGGTAAATCGAACAACTCTTTCGTTTTTCCGCCGCCGAACGCTTCTGTGCTGAGTTTATTCAAAGGAAGTTTTTCGACAACCGTGTTTATTTGAGACTTAACGTCATCCGCTGCATTTTCATCACATTCTTCGGTTAAATCGGAAATTGACCGAAGAAGCGCACTTCCCTTTTCCGTATTTGCTTTCAGAAACATTTCACTGTCGTTTTTCCACGTTGAAATGTCTGCTGCGGGTTCCGACGGGTCAATGCCGAAAACCTTGCAAAAACATGTTTCGGAGGGTTTGGAACACGCTTCGGAAACAATGATTCCGTTCTTTCTGCGTTCGGCATAATAGCTGTCGATAGGTTCTTGAAGAAATACTCTGTCAAGGATTTCGAAACTTTTGACGTCGCACGCACGAACGCCGAAAACGACGAATTTTTCGCCTATTTCACGGCAGTCGGATATTTCTATATTCTTTCCTTCCGTTTTGAACTCCATTAAATTCTCAACTTGCGGGAAGAAAAGGTCTTTCGGGCTGTTTTCGGTATTAACGGCATTGCTTTGGCAAACGCCTTTTTCCCATTTTTTATAACGGGCTGCGCCGTTTTCGTCGTCAACGGGAAGATACAAAGTCGCATTTTCCGAAATTCGTTCAAACAAAAGGTTTACGTTTTCAAGAGAACATTTACGCATTTTCATCCCTCCCGTTAAATACTTCGCCGGGCTCAATATCATTTGTATCGTAATTTACAAGAGGTGCTCTTGAACCTACTTCGGCACCCGCCTGATATTCGCCGTAAAAAGTATTGATATCTTTGATGAATTTACGGTTTAACAAATGGAGAGGTATTCCCTGCGGGCAGACTCTGGAGCATTCTCCGCAGTCTGTGCAACGTCCGGCAACGTGAAATGCTCTTATAATATGGAACATTTTTTCTTCAAAGCTGTTTGCCGCCGCTTTATTTTCGACTCCCGATGAAGGGTTGTCGAAAACGCACTTTTCGCAAGTACATGCGGGACATGCATTGCGGCATGCATTACACCTTATACATTTCGAAAGTTCGCTTTGCCAAAACGCGAATCTTTCGTCCGGTGTCATGGCTTCAAGCTTTTCAACCTCATCAAAACGTCCCGATTCGATTACTTCACCGTCATCACCGATGAGTTCATCGTATGCAACATGTTTCTTACTTTTGCAGTTTTGGCATCTTTCTGCCAAAACCTCTTTAAAAGAAATCGACTTGCGACTGTCGGAATAAAGAGTTTCAACCGCAAGATTGCCGTTTTCCTCTTTAATATCAACTATTCCGTCACCGCAAATTTTTTTGATTTTCGCAACATCAACCATGCCCTCACAGGGAATTCCGACAACATATACCTTTTCACGGTCAATACGGTGTTCGGTTAAAAGCTGATTAAAGCTGTAAGTATCGCAGGGCTTCAGAAAAACGAGAATTTTCCCTTCCGATTTCGATGCTTTCGAAACAAGGTATTTCGAGAAATTAGCACCGCAAAAATCATTAAATACAAAATTGTTTTTCAGGTCTTCGACGTCGGTGAAAAGATAAGGTTCAACGTCATATCCGAACTCTCCGCATTTCCAGCCGAGAACGGAGGAAACTTTGTTTTCCGCGAGCATGGATGAAGCTTTTTCCACAAGCTGACAACTCGTTACTTTTTGCATCTCAAATCCTCCAATCTCTTATTTTCGCCGAGTGCCGCAACCTTTGTTGCGAAGTCGTTCATCGTTTCGGCAAACTTTGCGCCTTCGGCTGCGGATACCCATTCGACAC
>CAYXMB010000174.1:0-3478 GCA_964466085.1 uncultured Ruminococcus sp. | reverse complement strand
GCGCTTTAAGCATGATTTCCGCGCTTTTTACGTTTGTGGCAAGGGGAATAGACTGGACGTCGCAAAGTCTCAAAAGAGCGGATACGTCGGGCTCGTGAGGCTGTGCCGTGAGCGGATCTCTCAAAAAGATAACGAAATCGAGAGCACCTTCGGCAATCATGGAGCCTATTTGCTGGTCACCGCCGAGAGGACCGCTTTTCATTCTCGTTATTTTAAGCCCCGTTTCTCCCATTATGAGAGTTCCCGTTGTTCCCGTTGCGTAAAGCTCGTTCTTTTCGAGAAATTCTTTATGTTCTTTTGCAAGGGCGGTTATGGCGTCCTTTTTCTTGTCGTGTGCTATCAATGCTATTTTCATTTTGATTCCCTCCTTGTTTTTTAAGTGTTGAAAAGTATTAAAATTCTAAAATTCAAAAATGTTTTGTAATTCCGTTATATGCGGACGGCTTTCGGAAGACGTCGGCTTCAGGATTTAACGGGAGAAGTCTTTTTCTTTTCGGCAAAAAGCGCTTCGGGCTTTATAATCGCATCAAACAGTGTGCCGAGAGCGCAGGTCAAAATAAGGCTCAGTGCGACGAAAAGATATTTGTTGATGTTCGGAAAGAAAGAGCTTATCAAAAGCATCGGGATTCTTTGAAGAATAAAAAAGCCGAAAACGTGACGTCCGAAAAAGGAAAGAATTTTGTTTCTCGGACTGAAGCGTCTTGTCACCGTTACAAGTAAAAGAGCGAAAAACAGGCTTCTTAAGTGCAAAAAGAATCCGACGGTTTTGGCAAGGTACCACGTGACGGCAAAAGCCGTAAGAAGCGACGCCGAAAGTGCGACGTATCCTTTTTTGCTTGAGGTTATTTTGTCGAAGGACGGCTTTAAGAGCGCAAACCATACGCCGAGAGGAAAAACGATTACCGTGTCGTACCATCTTTCGGGTTTGCCGATATATGCCGTAACGATGATATATACAATCGTCAGAAGCGTTATCGCAACGGCACCTGCCTTGTAATTTTTTTTGAATATTCCGAACGAAACAAAGCAGATTAAATACATCACGAACGTTGCGAAGATATACCAGTTGCTGTTTCCGACGGTCTCCCATGCAATGAGCGACAGGAGAACCGTTTTGTGAGAATAAATATTATTCGTTATTAAATCGCAAATCAAAAACAGCGCAACCGCAACATCGAATTTTATCAAAAGAGGGAGAAAACGTCTTACGGGAAGGTGTTTTACATAGTCTTTTTTACTCATCACCGATGTCATTATGCCGTAGCCCGAATAAAAGAGGAAAGCAACGACGATAAGCTGACCGAGCCCCGCCATTGCTTTGCACATGGCGAAGTCGGCGATTGTGTCGGCGTCATACGGAATATATCCTCCGGCATGGAAGAAAATTATTATCAGTACGAAAAAGCCTTTCACGGCGAGAGTGCCGTCTTTCGAAATATAATCGTCGACGGGCTCTTTTATTCCGATTTTCAAACCGATGAACAAAAGAGCTGCCATTGCGACAAGTACAAAAGACATAAGCCCTCCGCTCAGATGAGCTGTCTGCCCATCAAAACACCCATTGCGGATGCCATCATGAGGCCTCTTGTCCAACCGCTGGAGTCACCGAGACAGTGAAGCCCTTTGATGTTAGTATTGAATTTCTCGTCCATTTTTATCCTGTTGCTGTAGAATTTGAGCTCCGGTGAGTAAAGGAGAGTCTCGATTGACGCAAATCCGGGAACGACGTGGTCGACGGCTTTTATGAAGTTTATAATATTCATCATCGCTCTGTAAGGCATAGCGGCGGTGATATCTCCCGCAACGGCGTCGGGGAGAGTGGGCTTGACGTTCGATTGTGCAAGCTCTTTCGGCCATGTGCGCTTGCCGTCCAGAATATCGCCGAAACGCTGAACGAGAATATGACCCGCTCCGAGCATATTTGTCAGTTCACCGACTTTTTGAGCATATTCTATCGGCTGATTGAACGGATGATTGAAATTGTGGGATACGAGGATTGCGAGGTTCGTATTTGTGCTTTTAAGCTCTTTGTAAGAGTGTCCGTTTACGACGGCAAGATCGTTGTCGTAATTTTCCTGAGCTACGAAACCGCCGGGATTCTGGCAGAAAGTGCGCACTTTGTTTTTGAAAGGCTGAGGGTATCCGACAAGCTTCGATTCGTAAAGAACCTCGTTGACTTTTTCGATTACCTCGTTTCTGACTTCGACTCTGACTCCGATATCAACCGTTCCGGGAGCGTGGGCTATATTGTGCTCCGCACATATTTTTTCAAGCCAATCCGCGCCGCGTCTGCCCGTTGCGACAACTGTCGAGTCGGCAAACAGCTCTATGTTTTCTTTGCCGTTCGTTGCCGTTATTCCGAGACACGTGCTGTCTTTCAGTATAAGGTCGACGCATTCGTAACCGAAATAAATTTCGACTCCGTTTTCGATAAGATAACGCTCTATCGAGTAATACAGCTCTTGCGCTTTTTCGGTTCCGAGATGTCTTATGGGGCAGTCAACGAGCTTAAGACCCGCCTGAATTGCTCTTTTTCTGATTTCTTTGACCTCGTCTGTGTTGCTTATCCCTTCAATATGGGTATCGGCGCCGAAATCAAGGTAAATTTTATCGGTGTAATCTATCGTTTCCTGCGCCACGTCCTCGCCGATAAGTGTGGGGAGGTCTCCGCCGACTTCACAGCTTAAGGAGAGTTTTCCGTCGGAAAAAGCTCCCGCACCCGAAAAGCCGGTTGTGATGTGGCAGTACGGTTTGCAGTTCATGCATTGCTTTGTTTTGATTTTGGGGCAGCTTCTGTTCTCTATGGCTTTGCCCTTTTCGACAATGACTATTTTCTTTTTGCTGCCCTTCTTTATCATTTCAAGTGCGGTGAAAATCCCGGCGGGGCCGGCACCGACTATAAGTACGTCGATTTTATTCATTTGTGTGCCTTTCTTGTTGACGGCCGTTAGCCCTTTTTTACAAGTTTATCATATCAATTTTTTCTGAAAAAGTCAATAGCCGACCGCAACGGAACAGTGCGAAAATTTAACCGAAAAAAGATAAAGGATTTAAAAACGGCGCAATGCGTTGAAAAGATTTCGGGCAAGAGGGCTTTTTTATGATGACTTTTAACAAAATTCGTGGCACACGGAATTTTTTTTAGTTTGGTTTTTATAAAATTATCAAAAAAGAAAAAATCTATAGATTTTTAAACGGGAATGTGTTATAATAATTCAGTTAGTGCGGGCGCATTCAAGTGCGCTTCTGCCTACATGCCCCGAAATGAGTCGGAAACGGCGAGGCGGATAACGTCACGGGGGAGTACAGCAAAAACTATTATTTATATTACGGAGGCACACAAAAACATGGCTACAAAGTATGTTTACATGTTCACCGAAGGTGACGCATCCATGCGTGAGCTGCTGGGCGGCAAAGGCGCCAACCTTGCGGAAATGACCAAAATCGGTCTTCCCGTTCCTCAGGGATTCACCATTTC
>CAYXMB010000173.1:0-3488 GCA_964466085.1 uncultured Ruminococcus sp. | reverse complement strand
CTTCACCTCACTTTCAAATTTGCACCTAAGCTTTTCACTTAGGAACGAGTCGCACTAAAAAAGTAGTCGAGTACTATTCGTACAAAGGAGATTTGGTATTTGACCCGTTTGCCGGGATCGGAACTTTCGGAAAAACAGCAAAAAAAATGGGGAGGTACTTTTTCCTTACCGAAAAAGACGAGACTTACTTTGAATACATGAAGAAATCGGAATTAGGTTGTCCGAATCAAACAAACACCGAAGCTAAATTTCTTTCGTTAAAAGAATTTGAGGAGAGCGCAAAAAATGACGTTGAAGGACCAAGTAGTTAAAAATATCGTATCCAGAGTTTTAAAATCGGAAGATTACAGAGTTGAAATCGTAAATCTCATTAACGCAGAATTCTTGCAATTTGCAATGGACTTTTTTAAAAAAGTTTGCATGGCCAAATTAAACTCCGACAACATTACCGTTGATTGGTACAAAGAAGCTTTTTTGAGTGATTCTTTACCGTCGGATGATATCGCGATTAATTCGGGGCTGAACAAAAAAAACTATAAGCAACATGTACCGTTCCGCAACGAAATCGATAGTGGTAAACGCTTCTAACGAGCATTTTGATTCATTATACAGAAGCATTCAATCTTTAGTTGAAAACGAACCTGAAATCGATTTAACGTTAACGATTAAATTCAATTCCGTAAGCGTTGATTTAAATGTCAGCGAAAGCTTAATAGTAATCAATACGCTTGCGGTTAAGCGCGCCGCACTTCGCGGAGGAGCTTGGTCAACCGCAGGTAAAAGAGTGGAGAAGTATTTGATGCTTGCTTTGTGCAAACTTTATAAAGTCGACCCGCAATATTACGATGCGGAACACTTTGTTAAAGACAAAACTTTGGACGTTGACAGAGAAGTGGATTTTTACCTAAAAAAAGGAACCGAAAAATACAAATGCGAAGTCAAATTAATGGGTCAGGGAAATCCGGAAAGCGCCGATGCGGTTATTGCAAGGGACAGCAGGGTGTTTGTTGCCGATACCCTTTCTCGGCAAAACAAAAATCAGTGTGACCAAATGGGAGTATCTTGGGTTGCCTGCAGAGATACAAACGGTTATAAGAGGTTTAAAGATGCCTTAGTCAAACTCGATATTCCTTTTGAAGACTACACCGGCAATTTAGATGAGGATTTAGACGCAATTTTAGACGAGCTCTTTGATTAAATCATTCGGCCGACTTTTAAGGCGGCATAATTCCGTCGGCATGAAACAACCCACAAGCACAGACTTACCGCTTTAGATAACAATATTTGATTTTCATCTGAAATATATTGGAAAATAAGTAAATAATAAGATAAGTACAGACTTAAAATTTCTTTGCATAATAAGGAGGACTACATTAATGAACATAACAAATGATGTAAAGTACGTCGGAGTTAATGACCGAAAAGTCGATCTTTTCGAAGGGCAATACCAAGTCCCGAACGGCATGAGTTATAATTCTTACGTTATAATCGATGAGAAAATCGCCGTTTTTGACACGGTTGACGCGGCATTTACACACGAATGGCTTGACAACATACAATCTGCCGTTTCGGGCAGAAAACCCGATTATCTGATAGTACAGCATATGGAACCCGACCATTCGGCAAATATCGTGAATTTCATGAAAACCTATCCCGACGCGACAGTGGTTTCTTCTTCAAAGTCGTTTAATATGATGAAGAACTTTTTCGGAACCGACTTTTTCGAAAAAAGAAAGGTTGTCGGCGAAGGAGATACGCTTTGTCTCGGAAAGCACAATCTCACTTTTATAACGGCCCCGATGGTTCATTGGCCCGAAGTAATCGTAACGTACGACAGCACCGACAAGATACTTTTCTCCGC
Source organism: uncultured Ruminococcus sp. (assembly GCA_964466085.1). Classification (GTDB taxonomy): domain Bacteria; phylum Bacillota; class Clostridia; order Oscillospirales; family CAG-272; genus RUG14199. The sequence continues at coordinate 1,627 of CAYXMB010000173.1, read as the reverse complement.
CGACGGCTTCGGCAAATTCGGAGCGCTTGATGCCGATGAGGACTGGGCGTGCGAAGCCAGAAGATATTATTTCGGAATCGTCGGTAAATACGGGGCACAGGTGCAGGCATTATTAAAAAAAGCATCAAAGCTTGAAATTGAGAAAATATGTCCCCTTCACGGCCCGGTGCTCACCGAAAATTTATCCTATTATATAGGTCTTTACGATACGTGGTCAAGCTACAGGCCCGAAGAAGAAGGTATTGTAATCGCTTATACTTCGGTATACGGAAATACCAAAAAAGCCGTTCTCATGCTCGAAGAAAAGCTGAAAGAAAACGGTTGCCCGAAAGTTTCGGTTTTTGACCTTGCAAGATGTGACATTGCGGAAGCCGTTGAAGATGCTTTCCGTTACAGCAAACTTGTCCTTGCGACCACGACGTATAATGCGGAAATATTCCCTTATATGCGCAGTTTCATAAATCATCTTACAGAGCGCGGATTCCGCAACCGTACGGTGGCTTTTATCGAAAACGGAAGCTGGGCGCCGCTTGCCGCAAAAATTATGAAAGGGCTATTTGAAAAAAGCATCAATATTGATTTTGCGGAAAATACGGTTAAAATCATGTCGGCGCTCAACGAAACGAGCACAGAGCAGCTGTATGCCCTTGCCGATGAGCTTTGCTCGGAATATCTCGCACTTCGCAAATCCGCATCGAATACAAACGATTTGTCGGCTCTGTTCAGCATCGGATACGGTTTGTACGTTGTAACCTGCAACGACGGAAATAAAGATAACGGACTTATAGTCAATACGGTGACGCAAGTCACGAATTCACCGAATCGAATTGCGGTAACAATAAATAAGGAAAATTATTCTCATCATATTATAAAGCAAAGCGGAAAAATGAACGTTAACTGCCTCACGACGGATACCCCTTTCTCGGTTTTCGAAAAATTCGGTTTTACAAGCGGAAGAGGAATCGATAAATTCGAGGGGTGCGAAACTCAGCGCTCGACAAACGGACTTGTTTTTTTACACGGATATATCAACGCTTTCATGTCCCTGAAAGTTGAAGATTATGTCGATTTCGACACTCACGGCATGTTTATTTGTTCAATAACGGAATCCCACGTTCTGTCAAGCAAGCCCACGATGAGCTACACGTATTATTTAGATAACGTTAAGCCGAAGCCCGAAACAGAAGGCAAAAAGGGGTTCGTTTGCAAAATTTGCGGCTACGTCTACGAGGGTGATACCCTCCCCGACGATTTTATATGCCCTCTCTGCAAGCACGGCGCTTCCGATTTTGAAAAATTGACCTAAAGTAATCTGGCATATCCCGCAACACCGTTGCGGGATATGTTCGTTACGGACGACGGGCAAGGCTTAATAATTCGGAATCTTATTTCAAAAAACACTCTCATTTCGGCAAGCGAATATACCGACGGAATAGACTATACGCTACTCAAAATCTTGCGTTCCAAGAAGAAAAAAGTAAAGATTGTTACACCATAATACAACAGCAAAGGCACAACCGACGAACGAAAAATCCGTTGACTGTGCCTTTATTGTTGTGAGTTTTAAGTTGATGTTTATTCATAGCGAGCAGACCATTTGGTTATCCACTTTCGCAAAACAGTCTAC
>CAYXMB010000172.1:0-3504 GCA_964466085.1 uncultured Ruminococcus sp. | reverse complement strand
TTTCGTAATACATTCCTTCTTTGTAGTCTTTAAAGACGGTTTTAAGTCTTGTAGTATGCAAAATCGGGTTTGATGGTGTGAGTGTAACGTTAAGATACGAGGGCATGGCAACACATTCTATACCGACTATGTCGGAAATGAGTTTGGCACATTCGGGTGCTTTTTCGGAAGGGATTGCCGCCGCAAAAAGCTTGTTTCTGTATCCGGTTGCACAAACGCTCTTGCCGTACTCGGTGAGTCTCGCGACACTCGGAACACGTTGAAGACCGAAAACGATACATTCTTTTTTAAGCGCTTCTTTAAATGCGAATTCTCCGCCGCCTGTTCCGGGAACGAGGCAAATTTTCGCTCCGCATTTAATGTTCGGTATGATTATATCGGCAAAACGGCGCATTAAAAAGCTCGGAACGGTAACAAATACGAGATCGGCTCCCGAAAATGCTTCGTGTGCATTATCCGTTGCATTTGCAATGGTACCGGATAACACAACGTTATTGTTGTCGTCGACTATTCGGAGCTCTTTCGATATTTTATCGTATTTCGATGTGAATACCGTAACGGCATGTCCCGCCGACGCCGAATGTACGGCGAGCTGAGTTCCGATGTTTCCCGCTCCCACAATTGTAATATTCATGATAATACCTCCGAGATAATAACTAAAGATACGAAAGATTAACGATAATTTCGTCTTAATCCAGACTTATTCGTCATCATCATCGTCGTCGAATACCTGAATATCCTCTTCAACCTCTTTGTTTGCGTTTTCATCGATGTGAAGAACTTTGCTTGCTTTCTTTTTGAGCTTTCTCCAAATGATAATAGCCGACGCACCGGCGGCAACCGCAATTGCGCTTATCGAAGATATAAGAACCGTCGTTGCGGCGGGGTCAATATACATTGTCGTTCTGACAGCTGACAAATTCATAACTAAGTTTTCCATAACAATACCTCTTTTAATACAGTTTAATCAGTTTTAATATATCCTTACTTTGCCTCTTTCGACGCTTTTTGCTTTGCGGCAAGGGAGGAAAGAATATATTTTGCGCCGACCTTTGCGGCCGTATTGTGGTTGTAAATAAGATAATCGTAGCGTTCCTTGATTGTTTCGGCATAATATTCCGAACTGTTCAGGAGTTTTTCGACAACTTCACCGACTCTGTCAAGGTCCTCTTTGTTCATCGATACACCGATTTCATCACGCAGGAATATTTCGCTCGGAGTCATATTGATTTTCTCCCAGTTGGGATTTACGACTTTCATATCGGTGTTTATGAAAAGAGCGGGTTTGTCGGTTGCAAAGCAGAATTCGCTTGCGACACCGGACCAGTCGGATATGATGAGATCGGAAGAATAAATGGATTTATTTACCGAGAAGTCAAGTTCAAACGAAAGGTTCTTTTTATCGTAATCGGCATATCTGTCGACTATATGCTGCATTTTAGCCGAATATCTTTTTACGTATTCGGGGTGAGGTCTGACCGTGATGTGATATTCGGGACGGTAAAGCTTTTCGATAAGAACATCAATGCAGCTGTCAAGGATATTATCGTCGCCCCATGAGGGTGCTATGAGAATTTCTTTGAGTTCATTCGGCTTTGCGTCTTTCAGTTCCTCTTTGGCTTTTCTTATGAGGTTATCAAGATGAGGGTGACCGAATTCGACAAGAGTTTTTTCGGGAAGACCGTATACTTTTTCCGTCGCTCTTATTTCGTCGTAAACGTGAGGGCCGGGACAGAAAATCGTATCGAACGCATCAAGGGAACCTTCGGATAAGCTCATGTGAACGCTGTTCATGCCGTGATTAACGTAAATATATTCGATATCTTTTTTGATATATGAGCGCTTGATGTAATACTTGTCGAGATCGGGAGTCGTCATAACCATAATATCGGTTTCAAGCATCATCATAAGAGTTATTGTTTTCTTAAGCCCGATATAATACGGCTTGATTCTCGGCTGCTTTTCGGCAACTTCGAATATAACGTCGTTAGGGTCGTTTGTCACGTAATGGATTGTTACATTTGAGCGTTCGAGAAGCTGTTCTATAAGTTCTCTGAAATACTTATAAAATCCGCTTCCTTCGGAATAGAAAACAAGATGCTTGTTGGCGATTTTCGTGAATCGCTTGTAATCTTTACGTTCTCTTGCTTTATTTTCTCTGTAATTCTCGTCTTTTTTCGACGACGCTTCAAGCGCTTCGATGTCGGCGAGTGCCTTTCGGCTTTCTTCAAGTGCTTCGTAATCGACGTATTTTTTCGGGTTTATCACGGCGTTCAGAGTATACATCTGCGCTACCGAGAAAAGATTACTTGCGACCCAGTAAAGAGCAACGCCCGCCGGAACGAAACATCCGAGATAAAGGGATATTCCGACGGAAACCGCCATAAGACCGTACTGGCTGAGCTTGTTTTGTTCATGCTGAATAACGTTGGCGAGGTTTTGCGTAAAGCAAAGAACCCACGACGAAAGTCCCGCCGCAAGAGGTACGGCAATATACGCAAGCATCGTCGACCACACCTGGCTCGGAACACGGGTGAGATTGTATCCGATAAAACTCAGATCGAAATTCCCGACTTTATCTATGACCGCCGAAAGCGTGTCGGAGGATACTCCGGGAATTATGCTTTGAGCATTTATCGTTCCGTCCTGAATTGCGGCTATTACGTGAAGCTCAAAAGAATTCGCTTCGGTTGACTGACCGATGAAATTCGCAAGCGCCACCGACACGTCGTTTGAAAAGCCGAACAGATATCCCATAGGATGGTAAATTATATTGACAACGCCCATGAGAAGAACGAGTTGAAGCACAAGCGGAACGAGAGAAAGCATCGGGTGATAATTTTCGCTCTTGAAAAGTTTCGCCTGCTCATCGGCAATGGCATCGGTATTTCCGTAATGCTTTGCCTTCAAAAAATTTATCTGCGGTTGCATTTTCACCATACGGATGGAATTCTTGTGTATCCAAACCGAAATGGGAAGAAGAACCACTTTTATGGCAAGCGTAAAAAGAATAATCGCAAGTCCGTAGTTTCCGACCAGCATCCAACACCATTTCATAAGATAGCCGAGCGGTAAACAGATATAATACAAAATACTGTCCATAAGATTTTTATATCCTTCCTGTTACTGCATTTTTATATTCCGCTGTATAAAGTATCAACGATATAACCTTTTGTCATACAAAATAGTTTACCACAGATTGCCTGCTTTGTCAAATAAAATTATACCACGAAGCAAAAACCAAGCAAAAAGGCTTGCTTGCAAGGACATTTTACAGAGTCCTCGACTTGTATTCGGTCTGATAAATACTTCTTGTTTCCGCAAGGAGAAATATCGTAACTCTTAGCGGATATGTTCACGGTATGCTTGATACTAAGATTGCAATAATGGATAATTTGTTTTTTATTCTTTAGCCGAAAACTGCACCGAATATCGTATTCGGTGCAGTACAGACTGTCGACAAAGTCCCGAAAGGGGCTTTGTTTTTTGCAAAAAAAGAAGGAA
>CAYXMB010000171.1:0-3512 GCA_964466085.1 uncultured Ruminococcus sp. | reverse complement strand
GTATTGCAATACGCCGGCAGTCGGGCTCATAATTTCGGCATAGGCAATTTCACTTGTGTGCTTATCCATCACGTAAACCTCCTTATGGTATTTGTCGGATATATTATACACCTAAAAACGAGGGAATTACCATAAAATGTATGTTCGCGGTTTGTTCATCGAGAAAATTCCCGACTTTCCCTGAAATCAAGGGGTTTAGAAATGTAAACGTTTTGTAAATTCAAAAACATGTCGTTTTTCGACCGAAACTTAAGATATTCGGATAACTATACTTAACTTTTACCAAAGACAAATTTAATACTTTGTTATTTATTTGTAAGTGTGAATTGCGAAGCAACTCCGTCCCGCTTTAAGTATCAATTGCAAACAAAAAACGGCTTTGCCTTTCTACGTTGAAATCATAAAAGCGACAAGCCGTTATTTAAAAGGTAATGGCACAGGGTGAGAAATTCCTTTTTAGTTTTAAATCTTAATGAAATTATGCTTTCCCGTCATGAGCTGTTTTTGTTTGACTATTTGAAATCATGTTTGAGATTGTCGGAGTAATCGCTTAAAATTCCGCAATAAATCTGTTTATGCGGAATTGTCAAAAAATGTATCGGTTTCACAATAGGAAGCAGTTGCTCCGCACCGTCGACCTTTCCTTCCAGTAAAATCTCCTTCACGAATTCCGAGCAGTAGTAGCGGTGATTCTTTTTGTAACTTATATGAATTGCAGCAAGAAATAAGCCGAGATAATTATAATGGTAGCTCTCTTTTTGCGAGTACATCCAGTGCACCGTTTTACATATTTCCGCATAACGTTCCCCGCTTATTTCAACTGCAAGTACGACAGCTTTGGTATTTTGAAATCTCTTAAAAGTTCCCGTATAGGGAGTCTCATTAACAAATCCTCCCCAAAACGGGTTATACGGGTGCCTGCGTCCGAAAGAATACATTTGCGTTAGGTCAGAAGACAAGCTGACCGAAGCGTGGTTGTATTCCGCTCCCGTGACAAGCTTTAGAATGCGTGACAGCATTGTTCCCGTTTGACTGAGGACGATATACAGCTGTTTTATTTCGCCGTCTTTTGCGTCGCAATATCCATCCGGAAATGTCACTGCCTTTTGCGTGCAACTACCGAAAGCGCCGTACTTTGAGGTTGCGGTTTGTTTTATTTGGTTATTCATAAGTTCTCCATGTCAAAAAGTGTTTTCGCCTTTTGCCGATGCGAAAATGCTTTTTTTATTATTCGGTGCGCAGAGCAATTGCCGGGATTGCGGAATATAGAGTGACACCTATATCTGTTAGTCCCGAACAATGTCCGATAATAAAGATTTGAATATAGTTTATCACTCATACGGACCTTTGTCAATGATATTCTCCGGTGTTATGATACATTGTGTTTTTCAATTTAATTATACTGAAAAATAAGCGGATGCTCAATACCTTTTCGGTAAAGAACATCCGCTTTTTTCTTTGCGGACTGTCTCAACGAGACAGTCCCTCTTGCTGTTTTTTCGGGGTGCTCGCAAAGTCGATTTTACGGCACGTCAGATTATTTCAGAAGTTATCGGTGGCAAGCGCCGTTCATAGGGCACCCCGAACAGCCGCAACCGCAGGAGGATTTTCCTTTCTTCTTATTACGCACCGTAAAAAATATAATCAGAGTAACAATTGCAACAAGTAATGCACAAACGGCGATTGTCGCAATATTTTTTGCAATCCACGCTATCATTTCGAAACCCTCCTTATTTAGGTTGCTTTGATTATTTTACTTTAGCAGTCAGTTTAGTTGCCTCTTTGTACGGCTTGAAAAGCATATAGAGCATAACAGCGAGAATTGCGACAGCCGCTATTAAGCCTATAACGTTGATGCTTCCCGTGAAGGCAGAACCGAACTGATAAATCATAAGTGATATTGCATATGCAAACAGGCACTGGTATCCTATTGCAAACCATGTCCATTTTGCGCTGTTCATTTCACGCTTTATAGCGCCTATTGCGGCAAAGCACGGAGCGCAAAGCAAGTTGAATACGAGGAACGAATATCCCGCAACAGCGCTGAAGTTGCTTGCGATTTCGGGCCAACCTGCCGGATAAAGAATTCCCATCGTTCCGACAATGTTTTCCTTTGCGACAAGTCCCGTAATCGATGCGACTGCGGCTTGCCAATTACCCCAACCGAGAGGAGCAAAGAGCCACGAAATCGCCGAACCGACTGCGGCAAGAAGCGATGAACTCATTTCTTCGTCGGAAAGCATTCTGAATCCGTCGTCGGTGAATCCGAAATACGTTGTAAACCATATGAATATTGTAGAGAGAAGAATTACCGTGCCGGCTTTTTTGATAAACGACCATCCGCGCTCCCACGTTGAGCGGAGAACGTTTTTAAGTGTGGGCAGATGATATGCGGGAAGCTCCATTACGAAAGGAGCGGGTTCTCCCGAAAACATCTTTGTTTTCTTAAGCATGATGCCGGATACTATGATAGCCGCCATTCCGATAAAATATGCCGACGTTGCAATCCAGGGTGAGCCGCCGAAAACGGCACCCGCAATCATCGAAATAAAGGGAACTTTTGCTCCGCACGGGATAAAAGTTGTAGTCATAATCGTCATTCGTCGATCACGTTCGTTTTCAATGGTTCTCGAAGCCATAATTCCGGGTATACCGCAACCCGTACCGACAAGCATCGGGATGAATGATTTACCGGAAAGGCCGAATTTACGGAAAATACGGTCAAGAACGAATGCGATTCGTGCCATGTAACCGCAAGCTTCCAGGAAAGCGAGCATTAAGAACAGAACAAGCATTTGAGGAACAAAGCCGAGAACAGCTCCGACTCCGGCTACGATACCGTCGTTGATGAGTCCTGTCAGCCAATCTGCCGCACCTACAGCTTCAAGCCCGTTGCCGATTAAAACGGGAATTCCGGGAACCCATACGCCGTAATCTGCGGGATCGGGTTCTTCGCCGTATTTCTCCAATATGCCGAGAGAGTCCGTATAGTCATTAAGGCTTGCCGTTTCAGTTGTGATTTCAAGCGTTTCGTCATCTTCGATTTCATATTCGAAATCTCCTTCGGGAGCTGCACCGTTTTCTTCAACGTAGGCGTTGTACCCGTCAACTATCAACGATGCCGCACCGTATTCGTCGGCAGCTTCCGAATATGAAGCCGAACCGATTCCGAAAAGATGCCAACCGTCACCGAACAAACCGTCGTTTGCCCAATCGGTTGCGGCGGTGCCGACGGTTACCATTGCAATATAATACACAAGAAACATAACAGCGGCGAATATGGGAAGTCCGAGCCAGCGGTTTGTTACAATCTTATCTATCTTGTCGGATGTTGAAAGTTTTCCGACGTATTTCTTTTTGTAACAGCCCTTAATAACCTTACCTATGTATATGTATCTTTCGTTCGTTATTATCGATTCGGCATCGTCATCCAGCTCGGCCTCGGCGGCCTTGATGTCGTTTTCAATATGGTCAAGCACCGCTTTGTCGGGCTTGAACTGCTCTATGACTTT
>CAYXMB010000170.1:0-3522 GCA_964466085.1 uncultured Ruminococcus sp. | reverse complement strand
CCTGCGGCAACACCTGCAACGTAACGGCCTTCGTAAATGGAAGCGAATGCGTTGTGGAAGTTGTCAATACCTGCGATTTTGGAAGAAGTTCCCGTTGCATGGCAGAACTGAACTTCGGGGAATTCGGCTGCAGCCTGTTTCATAAAGGATTCGTGACCGAAAGAGTCAGCGAAGATAACCTTACAGCCCTTGTTTTTCGCAAGGTCAACCGCTGTGTCGTAGCATGTGCTGTCCTCACCGATACCGGTTACTATAATAACCTGTTCGTCGGAAAGGCCGAGACCTGCCTGAGCAGATTTCAAAGCGGAGATAAAGTTGTTGTCGTAAGTTGAGTTTTCGTCGTGAAGGCAAATCATACCGATTTTGAAATCATCGGGAATTGTGACTGTGCTTTCAATGTCGGCACGTGCGATTACGTCATCACTCATGCCTGTCTTTTCGGCATTTGCATTACCGGCATTATCCGTATCTGCATTGTCGTTGCCCGTATTTCCGCCACAAGATGCGAAGCATACGAGAATTGTTGTCAAAGCGAGTAACAGAGCGAGAATTTTTTTCATTGTAATTCCTCCGAAAAATATTTTTATTACTTGCCGTAAGGCTTGTAAACAAAACAAAAATCGCACTTTCCGCCGAAAGAGGTTTAAAGTGCGACAGGGATTAAAACAATCCCGTGAGTGTGGGAAGGTGCAAGAATAGCGTTGTTACAACTGTGAAATTCGGTTTCAATAAGCATAACGTAACGTTTCATTGCATATCCTTTCCGTATATTACAAATAAAAGAAAAAGGAGCGAACCGGCGGTCCTCTCCAATGCAAAGCGCAAAAAGCGTAATTTGCATCGATAGTCCGTGCATTTACGGTGCCGGGTAGAGACTTCAAAACCAATTATTTGTTATATATCGATGTTTTTTATTTATTTTGTGCCGAACTCGGCACGCACAAGCGGAACTGTGTTCCCCTTACGCTAATATGATACATCACAAAACGAACTTTGTCAAGAGATAATAATAGAAAAAAGCAATAGTGGCTTTTTTTGTTTTTTTGTGCATTATGTTCACCGCTTTTTTTGACGGTGCAATTCAAAATAATGCGAATATTGTTGACTTTTCTTTTATAATGTGATAATATATATTCGTAAAGCGGACAAACCGAAAAAGAATTCGGCACGTGCGCCGACTTACTTATAATAAGGAGATATTCGATAATGATATGCCCCAATTGTAACGCCGAAAACAGCGTCGGCAGCCTTTTCTGTCACGACTGCGGCACAAAGCTCGAAACGGAAACGAAAGAACAAAGCACGGTTTATACCGACCCGATAAATTACAGCGGCGCAAATGCCCAAACACAAGGCACGCCTTCTTACGGCGGAGCGCAAACTACGTATACTCAAAATCAACCGTACTGCGGAGCCGATGCCCAAACGGCTAATATGAGATATAACGCCCCCGCTCCGAATTACGGTACTTATAACTACGCACAAAACGTGCCGCCTGTGAACAAAGATTCCCGCAACGGCTTTGCCATCGCGTCTTTCGTCATCTCGCTTATAAATCTCATCTGCTGTTTCGGTCTTGCTTTTCCGTTTTCAATCGCAGGACTTGTATTCGGCATTATGGGAACGAAATCCAATCGCAAAGGATTTTCGATAGCCGGTATCATTATCAACGTTTTGGCTCTTGCTGTTTTTGTAATGGTTATCGTTTTCTATTTCTGGATTATAGCGCAAGTGTTCTCGGCATTCGCTTCATTCGATATGAATGATATGTACGATATGTATGACTACTACGAATACCTCCCAGAAGCGGGTTCTCTCTGCATGGATTTCGTCAGAAACATTTTCTGAACCGACAACCGATATTTTCGCCGAATTTTCGATTCGGCACTTCAAAAGATATTTTCGCAATCTCATATTTAAAAATCGGCAAATCACAACACACGCTCTCCAAAATAACTTTGTGATTAGGCTCCTCCCTCTTTTCTGCCCCGCCGATTCTCCGAGTACACCGTGCTCGGAGTTTTTTTGCGTTTTTTCGAAAAACCGAAAAACGGCAAAGTCTCATAAAACCTCGCCGTTGTTTGTGAAATTCAAAATCACGCCGTTTGATGCTTTCGCATAAGCCTTTTTGAAAAGGATTATGCGGTTACGGTGCAAAGCCCCGAAATAAGTTCTGCGGTCAAAGCACGGAGCAAAACACCGCAGCAAATGCGTTCAAAGACCCGTTGAAGTGTGGGACGAATCACCGAAGAAAACAAGGATTAAAATTCGGCTCCGCTTTTCACTCGGTGACGCTTTCGCTTTTTTCTCCGACATAGCCTTCGGGGTAATCAAAGCTCATTATATCAATCAAAAGAGATTTGTTTCTCTCGTAGTTTTTCACACTCGTTTTGTCGGTACCGCCGACGGCACGAAGGCAAAGCACCGTATCCTCCGGCATCGACTTAAAAGCCGAATAATAGTTGCAAAATTCCGTGTCGTAAAGTCTTATGCCGTATTCGTCCAAAGCCTCACTCGGAACGGAATCGAACACCTCGTCAAGCCTTGCGAGAGCACCCGCTTCTTTCAGTTCGCTGTAAAGTGTCGGGTCTAAAAACATCACACCGAATTCACCCAAATACAAGTACGACTGGTAATCTCTGTACGCCTCATCATTTGCTCCCTGATCGTAATACGGGTACGAGGCACCTTCGGCTTTTTTCTTTGCCACAAGCTCATCAACCTGACTTGCGGAATACAGTTCAATTCCGATAACCGCCGCTCTCTTCTTGCCGTTGTTGTTTTCATCGGTTGTGAGCATTTCCGACAGCGCACTTGTAACCCCGTTCTCATCAATTGATGCCGGCCCGACATACAAAGCCGTGACATCATTCGGATTGTTATTCATAAGCTGGGATATACCGACGGCAATGAAAAGTAAAATGCAAGCACCGAATATTACGTGCCATTTGTAGTGATACCAAAAATTCGACATTTTGCCGTCAATGCCGACAACCTCCGACTTCGATTCAACAAAATCGTCCCCCATCGCCTCTACCAATTTCGCTCGGTTCGAGGCTTCTCCGTCGTAGTCGGCAACGACGCCTTCATCTTGCGTTTTTCTTTCGCTCTCTTCAATGCAATCGTTTTTTTTCATGTTTTCCCGCTTTTTCTTCCTTATTATATTATATAAATACCGAAATTCAAAAAAACCAAACAAAGCTCTTTCTTTCGATTTCAGCTTGCAAATTCTATTATTCCGTCCTTCATGGAGCTTATCATAGCAAGTGATTCGACACGTATTCCCTGACTGCGAAGCGAATCTCCCCCGCCCTGATATTTTTTCTCAATCGCAACTCCGCAACCCACGACTTCGGCTCCGGCCTGATTGCAAATCGAAACAAGCGCTTTCAACGCCTCACCGTTAGCAAGAAAATCATCGATTATAAGTACCTTATCATCGCTTGTAAGATATTTTTTGGATACTATAATTTCGTTTGTATTCCCATGAGTACACGAGTATGCACTCGATGCGTAAAAATC
>CAYXMB010000169.1:2511-3543 GCA_964466085.1 uncultured Ruminococcus sp. | reverse complement strand
CGGCAACGGAATAATCTCAACGTCCGATTTAAGACTTTTGATAAAAATCCTGCTTGAAAAATAATCCCGCTCACCGACAAAGAGTCGGAAAATGAGCTCGGCGGCGGAGGCACGCTTCGTTGTGAGGTGTGCCTCTGTTGCATTTAGGTACAACTCGCAAATTGCGCGGCAAAATCGAGTTGCAAAATACCGATTCGAAAGAGTATCGCTGCGGCCAATCCGAATCTAAACGTGAATTCCCGTGAATTCCCGCACGAAACGGTTGATTTTTTGCCGATTTTTCTTGACTAACAGTTAATATTTTGATATAATTATAAATTGAATTAAAGCCAATACAAAAGGATAAACCAAAATGGAAACGATAAGAAAGCCGAGAGGCACTATGGATATAATGTCCCCCGACGTCAGCGCATGGCAGTACGTTGAGGGTATAATGAAAAAAACAGCCGCCGAATTCGGGTTCACGGAAATCAGAACCCCGACTTTCGAAGAGCTGTCGCTTTTCAACAGAGGAGTCGGTGAAGGCACAGACGTTGTACAAAAAGAAATGTACACTTTTCAGGATAAAGAAGGCAAAACGTTCGCTCTGCGCCCCGAAGGAACGGCATCCACCGTAAGAGCGTTGATTGAGAACGGCAAATGTTCCGACACGTTGCCCATTAAACTTTACTATATCGATAATTGCTTCAGATACGAAAAACCGCAGGCGGGCAGAAGCCGTGAGTTTGTTCAATTCGGCACCGAAGTTTTCGGCTCGGCCGATGCGGGCGCCGATTTCACGGTTATTTCCCTTGCTGCGGAAGTTCTGAACAGAATAGGTATCGAAAACACCGTTCTTCATCTCAATTCGATAGGCTGTCCCGAATGCAGGCCCGCCTACAGAGACGCTCTTGTCGATTATTTAAACGCAAACTCCGAAAAACTTTGCGACACGTGCCGTCAAAGAACAGAAACAAATCCGCTCAGAGTTCTCGACTGTAAGAATCCCGAATGCAGAGAAATTGCGCAAGGTGCACCGAAAACCGTCGATTA
>CAYXMB010000169.1:0-2501 GCA_964466085.1 uncultured Ruminococcus sp. | reverse complement strand
AAAGCATATGGAGAAGCTTTGCAAAATGCTCGACGCATGTTCGATAAAATACGTAATAGATACCCATATCGTAAGAGGTCTCGATTATTACACGAAAACGGTATTCGAATTTATAGCCGAAGGTATCGGAGCTCAAAGCACGGTGTGCGGCGGCGGCAGATACGACGGGCTTGTAAAAGAGCTCGGTGGGCCTTCTCTCCCCGCTTGCGGATTCGGAATGGGAATTACGAGACTTTTGCTTGCAATGGAGCAAAGCGGAGCAAAAATCCCCGAACCCGAAAAACCGAAACTCTATATTGCGTCAATGGGAGAAAAGGCGCAAATCAAAGCGCAGGAAATAGTATCGAATCTCAGACGTAAAGGAATTTTCGCCGAATGCGACGTTGTCGGCAGAAGTCTGAAAGCGCAAATGAAATATGCCGATAAAACAGGTGCCGAAAAAGTGCTTATAATCGGAGACAGCGAACTCGAAAACAATTCGGCGCAGCTCCGTGTTATGACCGGCGCTATGGGCGAAAATTCGCAGAGTGAAATTTCACTTGACGCAATTTACGAAATATTCGAATGACACAACTACCGAAAGGACATATAAATCATGAAACAATCCTTTGAAAAAGCAGACAGAAGAACCCATTATTGCGGAACGCTGACCTCCGCCGATATCGGAAAAAGAGTTTCCGTTGTCGGATGGGCTCAAAAGCAAAGAGATCTCGGAAGCCTCATTTTCATCGACCTTCGAGACAGAACGGGTATCGTTCAGCTTGCATTCGACGAAGCGTGCGACAAAAATATTTTCGACGAAGCGTTTTCCGTAAGAGCCGAATACGTTCTTGCCGCAAAAGGCACTGTCCGTTCAAGAGGCGAGGCGGCCGTCAATAAAAACATTCCTACGGGAGATATCGAAATCGCCGTCGATTCCTTCAAAATTCTCTCATCGGCAAAAACGCCTCCTTTCGCCATCGTGGAAAACAGTGACGTTAAGAGCGAAACAAGACTTACATACAGATATCTTGACCTCCGCCGTCCCGATATGCAGAAAAACATCATAGCCCGCAGTGAAATATGCAAAATCGCAAGAAATTATTTCACAGATAACGGATTTATCGAAATAGAAACACCGAATCTCGTAAAGCCGACACCCGAAGGAGCAAGAGACTACCTCGTTCCGAGCCGTGTTCATCCCGGAAAATTCTACGCCCTTCCGCAGTCGCCTCAGCTTTACAAACAGCTTCTCATGTGCTCCGGTTTCGACCGCTACATTCAGATTGCCCGCTGTTACAGAGACGAAGACCTCAGAGCCGACAGACAGCCCGAATTTACTCAAATCGATCTTGAGATGTCCTTTGTTACCGAAGACGATGTAATGACGATAAATGAGGGTTTTATCAAGGCCCTGTTCGATAATTTCATGCACAAGCCGCTTGAACTTCCGATTAAGAGAATGACGTGGCACGAAGCAATGGAGCGTTTCGGTTCGGACAAGCCCGACACAAGATTCGGACTCGAGCTTTGCAATATTTCCGACTTGGTCGAAAACTGTTCCTTCTCGGTATTCAGCGGTGCCGTTGCCGACGGAGGAAGCGTCCGCGCGATTAACGTCAAGGGCGGTGCTTCCATGTCGAGAAAGGAAATCGATTCCCTTGTTGAATTCGTAAAATCCTACGGTGCAAAAGGACTTGCATGGTATAAAAACGCACCCGGCGCCGTATCGTCCTCATTTGCCAAATTTCTCACAGAAGACGAAATTCATGCAATACTCGAAAGAACCGAAGTCGAAACGGGAGACTTACTTCTCGTTGTCGCCGCAAAGAACAAAGTCGTTTTCGATTCTCTCGGAGCACTCAGATGCGAAGTCGCAAAGAGACTCGGTTTAATCGACAAAACGAAATTCAATTTCCTTTGGGTAACGGAATTCCCTCTCCTCGAATACAGTGAGGAAGACGGAAGATTTTACGCAATGCACCATCCTTTCACAATGCCTATGGACGAAGATATCGAAAAGCTCGACATCGATCCCGGTGCTGTCCGTGCGAAAGCATACGATATAGTTCTCAACGGCACGGAACTCGGCGGCGGTTCGGTCAGAATTCACGACCGTGACCTTCAGTCAAAAATGTTCTCCACTCTCGGAATAGATGAAGAAACCGCCGAAATGAAATTCGGTTTTCTCCTCGAAGCTTTCAAATACGGCGTTCCGCCCCATGCCGGACTTGCTTTCGGTCTTGACAGACTCGTCACGCTCCTTTTGGGACTTGAAGATATCCGTGACGTAATAGCGTTCCCGAAAGTGCAAAACGCATCGGAGCTTCTTTCAAAATGTCCCGCTCCCGCCGATCCCGCCGCACTCAAAGAGCTTAACATCGCAATAACGGCAGAGGAAGAATAAAGCGTAAAAAATACGTTTTCAAAACTGCAACTTAATTTAAGCACAGCAAAGCCGCCCGGCTTAGGCAGGTGTTCATAAAACAGGTTTAGACCAAAATTACGAAATGAGCATCTGT
>CAYXMB010000168.1:0-3592 GCA_964466085.1 uncultured Ruminococcus sp. | reverse complement strand
CTGACGGTATACGATAACCTTGAAAGCCGTGCGGCTCTTTACGGTATCACGGGCGAGACTTTCCGAAACCGTCTTTCGGAACTTTCCGAAAAATTCGAGCTTGACGGCTTGCTTAAAAGAACTGTCGGTAAACTTTCGGGAGGTCAGAGAAGAAAAGTCGACGTTGCGAGAAGTTTGATTCACAATCCCAAAATTCTCTTTTTGGATGAGCCGACAACGGGGCTTGACCCGCAGACGAGAAAAATGATTTGGAGCGTAATTTACGAAATTCGTCAAAGAGAAAAAATGACTGTATTTCTCACGACTCATTATATGGAGGAAGCGGCGGATGCCGATTACGTTATTATAATCGACGGCGGCGAAATTGTCGCAAAGGGAACTCCGCTTGAGCTTAAAAACAGGTATGTCGGCGATTACGTAACACTTTATGATGTATCGGAAACCGATATTCTGAAAATGGGGTTTGAAAACTTCGAAAAGTTGCGGGACGGCTTCAGAATTCGCATTCCGAACGTAAAGAAAGCAACGGATTTAATCGTCAAATACCCGGAGATTTTCTCCGACTACGAAATCGTGAAGGGAAAAATGGATGACGTGTTTCTTGCGGCAACGGGAAAAAAACTCGGAGGTGGCGAAAAATGAAATCACTCGGTATTCTTATAAAGCGAAACGTGAAGCTGTTTTTCAAAGACAAGGGAATGTTCTTCACATCTCTTATCACTCCCGCGATATTGCTTGTTCTGTACGTGACTTTTTTGGAAAAGGTGTACCGTGACAGCCTTGTGTCGTCTCTCCCGTCGGGAATAACTTTCTCGGACAGTCTTATTTCCGGAATAGTCGGAGGCGAGCTTGTTTCGTCGCTTCTTGCGGTTTCGTGCGTTACGGTTGCCTTTTGCTCCAACTTTTTGATGGTGCAGGATAAAGTGAACGGCGCCGCCAAAGATTTCGGCGTATCTCCCGTCGGTGCGGCAACTCTTTCTGTGTCGTATTATCTTGCAAATCTTATAACGACGCTTACGATATGTTTTACCGCATGTGCCGTGTGCTTTGCGTACCTTGCCGTTGTCGGTTGGTACCTGACCTTAAGCGATGTTTTGCTTCTTTTGGGCGACGTCTTTCTTTTGGTGCTTTTCGGCAGTGCGCTGTCGTCTGTTATTAATTTCTTCTTGAATTCACAAGGGCAGATTTCGGCTGTGGGTACCGTTATAAGCTCCGGATACGGCTTTCTTTGCGGCGCATATATGCCGCTTTCGTCGTTCGGGGACGGACTGCGGAAAGTCATTATGTTTTTGCCCGGAACTTACGGTACGTCGCTTATTCGCAATCACGCAATGCAAAGCGCATTGAATGAAATGCAAAATTACGGTGTTCCGTCGGAGGTTGTAGAGCTTGTCGGAGATTCTCTTGACTGCAATTTAAATTTTTTCGGGAATTCGGTGTCCCGTGCGGCAACTTATGCGGCGCTTTGCATACCGACCGCCGTTCTTCTCGGAATTTATGTACTTCTCAATGTAAACCGTGTTAAAAGAGGAAACAGATAGTATGGAAATTCGGGGATAATTCGACGGAATCTTCGGGTATAACGCAAAAAAACGAGCCTTTTTTGAAAAGGGCCCGTTTTTTTGGTGGAAAATCTTTGAAAAGTATCGGAATTATATATACCCGACATCCATTTCGACTTTGTCGGATAAGCCGTTTGAATTTCCGAAAAATGCGCTGTAAATTGCTTCGGGTATGTCGTTTCTTGCGTTTCCCCATCCGCTGTTGGAAAGAAAAATTATGTCGAAATCGTTTTCGGGAAGCTGTATGTGCAACGTTCTGAATCCGACGTGGCCTCCGCTGTGAGTTATTCGCTCTTTTCCGTGCCACGTGGATACGGTGCATCCCATGCCCATACCGCTGACGGGAGAGGGGGTTAAAATTTCCTTCCACGTATCGCTTTTGAGCAATAAGCGATTTTTGATTGCGATATTAAGACGGTAAACGTCATCGGCGGTAGCGACAATATCTCCCGCTCCGAGTAACCAATTGTGGCTTTTGGAAACTTCGGAAACTTTGCCGTTTTGTAATTCGTATCCTTTAACTCGGTCGGGAATGAAAAGCGATTCGTTGTCAACTACGGCGCATTTCATATCGAGCGGTTCGAAAACTTCTTTTTTTATATATTCGGGATACGGAATTTCGGTGACGTTTTCGATAATCAAGGCGCACAGTACAAAATTCACGTTGGCATATAATGCGCTTGTTCCCGGAGCGAAATACGAGGGGTATCCCGTTAATATTTTCAAATGCTTCCGAATGTATTTTGAATATCCCGGCGCATATTTTTCGGCAAAATCGCCCGTTTGTTCAAAATCGGGCAGACCGCTCGTGTGATAAAGCAAATGTCGGATTGTGACTCTCCCGTCGAATCCCCGTGCTTCGGGAATATATGCCGAAGGGTGGCATTCGAGGTCGACAAGACCTTTGTCCTTTAATTTCAGAAGACCTATCGCACAAAAAGGTTTCGACAGGGAATACAGCGTGAACATCGAGCTTTTCGTAAAAGGAATTTTATTTTCGAAATCGGCAAATCCCACACATTGTTCGAAAACGGTTTTATCGTGATCCGTAATGCGAAGATAGCCGGATATGCTGCGTTCCGTGCAATAATTTTCGATTTGTTTTTTCAAATTCGTCAAGTTCATAATAATCTTGCATGATATAGTTAAAGGCTACATCATACTCCCCTTTTCGCTTTTACTGCGGTTGATAAAATTTTTTAAACTCGGCGGCGTTTGAACGGATTGAAAGGCTATTTAAGCTTCTTTGTTTTCTCGTATGCCGCAATGATGGCAGAGGCACCGACTCCTCTGAAAGAGCCCCTCTCAAGCTCCAAAACGCCTTCGATTGTTGTCCCGCCCGGAGAACATACGGCGTCTTTCAGTTCACCCGGATGACGTCCCGATTCGAGAGCGAGTTTTGCCGCTCCGAGAAGCGTTTGCTCGGCATATTTTAAGGCTTTGTCTCTCGTGAGACCGCACGCTACCGCTCCGTCGGAAAGCGCTTCGATGAAAAGATATGCGAAAGCCGGTCCGCAACCCGAAAGAGCAGCGGCGGCATCGATTGATTTTTCGTCGATTCTGTCCGCAAAGCCCGCATTCGACAGGGATTTAAGAAACGCATCGACGTCCTGTTCCGTAACGTTTGAATTTGTGCAGTACAAAACGGTACCCGCACCGACCGATACGGGGGTATTCGGCATTATTCTTATTATTTTTTTGTCGCTTCCGATGTTTTTTTCGATTTCGGCAATCGACACTCCCGCCGCCATAGATACGGCAACGGTATCGGAGGTTATAAAATCTTTTGCCTCGTTCAGTACGTTTCCGATAATATTCGGTTTTATGCCGAAAAACAGAAGGTCGCTTTTTTTGCAAACTTCGTCAAACGGCAAAGCGACGGCTCCCGTTTCCTCTTTAATTGCCGTCGATTTGTCTTCGCAAGGGTCGAAGAAAGCAATCTCTCCTTTTTTATAAACCGAAGCGGCGGCTTTGAGCAGCGCACCGCCCATATTTCCGCAACCGATAAAACCCGCTTTGTAATTCATGTT
>CAYXMB010000167.1:0-3603 GCA_964466085.1 uncultured Ruminococcus sp. | reverse complement strand
CTTTCTGCCTTGCGGTAAGCTCCGTTTTCTATCTTGTTTTGTCAAGAGAATATTTTGCGGATTTCACGGCGGAGAGTTCTCTTTGGAGCGACAGCGCAAAATCGCTCTATACGGCACTTTCGCTTTCCCAACTTTTCGAATATGTCTTCATTTTGTGCTGCGTTCTGATTGCGGCCGTTCTTATAAGAAAATTCTGTGTCGGCGCACTTCGCACCGTGAGTGATACCGATGACGGCAGAAAAGCCGTTGCTACGGTAAATCGTAACATGAAAATTTTCTCCGTCACAGCCGTTCTTTGTCTTGCCGTCTCGGCGGTATCGGGCTTTCTCGTAAGCAGATACGGAGTGTTTGACATGATATCCGCCATAGCGGGGGCGGCTCTTGCCGTTGCCGCATACTTTGCGGAGCCTAAAATCGGCAGGTAAATAACCGATAATAACAAAGCATCCTAAAAAATTCGGTTTTGAGGGGTGCTTTTTTACATATCGGGTATTGTATATTTTATTTAAATATGCTAAAATAAAAATGATATCTTTTTTCGGGAGCGGTATGAGCGGTATGATGAAAAAAGCATTGGTAAAAATTATGTCGGAGGCACTTCTTCTTGCCCTCGTTTTTTCTCTCGCATCATGCGACAAAGCGCCGGGAAACGGCGCCGAGAGCGAGAGCGCCGGATCGGAAAGCGGTTACAACATCGACCTTGTGCCCGAAACCGAAAAGGCGGAAACCGAATATGAAGAGCCCGTCACATCGACTGTTTCTTTCTTGGGCGCCGGTGACAATATTATCTATTACGGCAACGTAAGAGACGCCGCCTCTCTCGCATATGCGGGCGGAAGGCAGTACAATTTCAAACCGATGTATTCGGAGGTCGCAAGTTATATCGAAAGCGCCGATATTTCTTACATAAATCAGGAAACCGTCATGTGCGGCGAGGGGTGGGAGCTTTCGTACTACCCCATGTTCAACAGCCCTCAGGACGTGGGATACGACCTTGTCGAACTCGGATTCGACGTTGTGAATATCGCAAATAACCACATGCTCGACAAAGGTGCGGCGGGGCTTGACGCAACCATTGAGTTCTGGAAAAGCATGCCCGTCACGATGATAGGCGGAAACTCAAGCAGAGAGGAATATGACGATATCGAAATCGTCGAAAAAAACGGAATTAAGATAGCTTTTCTTTCGTATTGCGAAATGACGAACGGACTGACCGTCGGCAAGGGAGCCGAAACGTGGATACCGTATCTCAACAACAACGACCCCTTCGGAACGTCGAGTGAGGTCGATGACGGCGATATAGTCCTTCACTGCAACAGCGTAAAAGACAAAGCCGATTTTATAGTGGCGTCGGTTCACTGGGGCGACGAGGGCTCTTTCACTCCGAATGACAAGCAGAGAGCCTATGCGCAGGCAATGGCGGATGCCGGAGTCGACGTTATAATCGGAACTCACCCTCATGTTCTTCAGCCGATTGAGTGGCTGACGGGCAAAGACGGCAACAAAACCCTTTGCATATATTCTCTCGGCAATTTTGCGGCGGAGCAGGACAGAGACTATAACATGGTGGGCGGTATGATATCTTTCGATATCGTAAAGACGGGAAATGCCCGTGCGACTGCGGAAAACGTTAAATTCATACCGACGGTTTACGATTTCCAAACGAATTTTTACAACAACAAAATTTACCTTATGGAAAATTACACGGAAGAAATGGCACGCAGTCACGGTATTGCGGCATACGGCAGATATACGGATTTGAGCACTTTGAGAGGATACGTCACGAATACCGTTTCATCCGAATTTCTGCCCGAATTTTTGAAAGACTGACTGAGGTTTTTATAATATGATGGGAACAAATAGCGGTCCGAATTTGGCGGACAAGGACAAAGAGGCGCTTGACGGCTCTTTGCACGGCTTCGGCGGAAAAGGGAAAACTCCGAGCGTCGAAGCAAGCGGTAATACGTCGGATTTCGACAGAGACGAATTCGATTTCGAAGGAAATTTCGAGGGCGAGAGGGAATACGATTTCAAAACGTATTTCGAAAGCGATGAAGAATACGGCTTTTCCGATGAAGATTTCGAATTTTCTTACGACGATGATGACGGCTTCGATGACGAAGAAGCCGTTTTGAAAGAGCCTCTCACGGCAGGGAAAGTCGTTTTGAGGTGTATCATAGCCTTTTTCACGGCGCTTTTGCTTGTACTGTTTGCGGTTTATGCGACGCTCTTAACCGTTGCGAGAGGGCCGAGCGAAACGGTCAGAAACATGCTTGTTCTCTCGGCAAGTCAGGCGAGCGCGACAAAATGGATGCCGAAATTTTTCCTTGACGGGGAAACGGTCGACGAAATTCTCGAAAACAGCGAAAAAGTAACGGTCGACGTTATAACCGCCGAAGATTGGGCGGCGCAAAACACTCCCGACAACACAAAAGACGGAGAGGAAGAAGCTGTCGACGAGTGGGAAAACGCAGTCGACGGAACTTTGTTCAATATCGAAAAAGGTTCGACTTACAAAGCTTACGTTCTTCTCGTAAAAGATGCGTCGAGAGTTTTCGTCGGGACGGCCTCCGATGACTTTTCGACATCGTCGGTCGGCATGGATATATTCGAAATCACCGAAAAATACGGTGCTCTTGCCGGAATCAACGGCGGAGAATTTCCCGATGCGGGAGGTGTCGGTTCGGGTCACCGCCCGATGGGACTTACCTATTCGGAGGGCGAGTGCGTTTGGAATGACTCTCTGCACAGAACTTTCATAGGCTTCGATTCAAACGACAGACTCGTCGTGTCGGAAGGAATGACTTATGCCGAAGCCGAATCTCTCGGTATCAGAGACGCCGTATCTTTCCAAAACGGCAACGTGCTTATCGATTCGACGGACGGCAACGTAAATCTTCACAGAGCGAATTCCAACACGGGAACGGCACAGCGCACGGCGATAGGCCAGCGTGAGGACGGCACCGTGATAATGATTGTCACGGACGGCAGAACGGCATCGAGTCTCGGCGCAACTCACAACGATATGGTTGATTTGATGGTGAAATACAGAGCGGTTAACGCCGCAATGCTTGACGGCGGCTCGTCCGCAATGCTTTATTTCGAAAATTATTACGATATATTTCCCGAATTCGAAGATGCGACTCTCGACAAATATCAGCAAAGAGGTCTTATAAACAAGTATCAGGCGTTCAGCGACCCCAGAACGATTCCGACCTTTTTCCTCGTTAAGAAGGGGGCGGAGCAGTGAGAAGAAAATTTCCCGTTTTTTATATCGTTCTGATATCGGCAAGTGCGGTGTTTCTTGCAGCTCTTGCGATTTTCCTCTTTTTCGTTCGCTCCTATCTTGCGGAATACGAAGCGTCTCAGCCGTACAATGCGGTAGACAGTGTGCTTAAAACCTATTTTTACGTCGATGACAAGAGCGAACTTCTTGAAAAATCGGGATTTGAGATACCCCGTTTTACAACGGAATCTTATCTTGCCGATTACCTTGACGAGACTTTCGACGGCACGCTGACTTATTACAGCCTGTCCCCCTCCGACGGCGCCGACCTCTCGTATGCCGTCGTTGCGGGTGATTTGAAAGTAGCCGTTATCGAC
>CAYXMB010000166.1:0-3608 GCA_964466085.1 uncultured Ruminococcus sp. | reverse complement strand
GTAAGACTTAACTATATGAATATCACGGAATTGGCCTTTATATTCGCCAAAGCCGACCTGTCATACAAGCTCGATGCCGCAGAACCCCGAATATCGGACAAGCGAAGCCTTTCGTTTATAAATGCGAGACATCCGCTTTTAAACGTCGAAAAAACCGTGCCTATAACGGTTTCGCTCGGAGACGGCTGCAATATGCTCGTCATAACGGGACCGAATACGGGAGGAAAAACGGTTACTCTTAAAACATTGGGGCTCTTTTCCGCAATGGCACAGGCAGGGCTCCACATTCCCGCGGACGAGGGAAGTTTTATTTGCGTTTTCGACGAAATATTCTCCGATATAGGAGATGAGCAAAGCATTGAGCAGTCCCTCTCCACTTTTTCGTCGCATATGAGAGTTATCGTCGATATTATCGACAGAATGACCGAAAATTCTCTCATTCTGTTCGACGAACTCGGCGCCGGAACGGACCCTGTGGAGGGTGCCGCTCTCGCAATGTCGATTCTCGAAGAAGTGCGCTTTACAAAGGCTCTGTGTGCGGCAACGACACACTATGCGGAACTGAAGGCTTATGCCGTCGAAACGGAAGGGGTTTGCAACGCCTCTTGCGAATTCAACGTCGAAACTCTGAAACCGACCTACAGGCTTATAATAGGCGCACCGGGTAAATCCAATGCTTTTGCGATTTCCGAAAAACTCGGACTTGCGGATTATATAGTTTCAAGAGCGGCGGGATACGTTGACGGCGGACAGAGAAGTTTCGAAGCGGTTATAGAAAAACTCGAAAACGAGAGAAGACAGCTTCACGAAGAAAAAGAAAAAGCTTTGAAAATCCGTCTCGAAACCGAAAAGGAATGTACGGAAAAGCTTGAGTCTCTCGAAAAGGAGCTCAAAGCATCACGGAAAGAGGCGGAAAGCCTCCGAAAGAAAGCCAAAGCGGCTTTGAACAGCGCACGGGCGACGGGGGATTATATAATAGCCGAACTTGAAAACGTGCGCCGTGAAAAAAACAGCGTAAAATTCGAAGAAAACCTGTCAAAGGCGAAAAGAGATATCAGAAACAGGCTGAGAAGCGTCGGTGACGAACTCGACCCGGTCGATAATTCGAAAAACGAAAATTACGTTTTACCGAGAAAATTGAAAAAAGGCGATACCGTAATTCACAAAACTTTATCGACAAGCGGAACCGTTCTCTGCGAGCCCGATAAAAACGGTAATGTCGAAGTACAAATGGGCATTATCCGTTCAAGAGTTAATATAAGCGATTTGATTCTCGACGAAAGCGGTAAAGTTACCGTTCAAAATTCCGGGAGCGTTGCAAAGTATACGCAAAAGAAATCCCGCACCTTCAGCCCGACTCTCGACGTGAGAGGATATCTTGCCGACGAGGCATGTTCCGCCGTTGACGAATATCTCGACGAGGCAACGGTGGCATCGGTGAAATCGGTAACCGTTTTGCACGGAAAAGGAACGGGTGCTTTGAGAACTGCCGTTTGGAATATGCTGAAGCGTGATAAAAGAGTAAAAAGTTACCGTGCGGGAATGTACGGTGAAGGCGATTACGGTGTAACGGTAATCGAATTAAAATAAAACATTTTAAAATTAAAATATAAAATCGAAAGGAATTTCAAAATGGAAAACTTTTTGAAGAAAGCACTGTCGATAGTACTTGCGGCAACATTTCTTTTATCCGTCATACCGTTTTCGGCATTCGGATTTAAAGAAGTGATTGACACAAACGACGACGGTTACAGGTTCACCGTGAAAGATGACGGCACGGTTGAGATAACCGGGTTTATCGGCTCAGATACGGAACTTGTTATCCCTTCCAAGCTCAACGGATATTCGGTTACCTCAATCGGAAAAGAGGCATTTTGCGAAAATTTGTATCTCGAACACGTAACGATATCCGAAGGTATTGTCTCGATTGCCGAAAACGCATTTTACGGTTGCGAATCTTTAAGAAGCATCGTAATCTCCGACGGAGTTACCTCAATCGAAGACTGTGCGTTTTACGATTGCTCGTCTCTTGAAAACGTTACAATACCCGAAAGCGTTTCGTCGATAGGAAGTTGGGTATTCACGGAATGTACGAGCCTTAAAAGTATAAATGTCGCATCGGAAAACACCTCTTATTCAAGTGAAAACGGTATTCTGTACAACTATGACAAAACCGTCCTGTTGTGTTATCCGACGGGGAAAAGCGAAACGGAATTTACCGTTCCCGAAAGCGTTGTCTCAATCGGAATTAGCGCTTTCGACAGCTGTTCGTCGCTCAGAAGTATTAAGATACCCGACAGTGTAATTTCAATCGAAGAAGAAGCTTTTTACGGATGTTCGTCGCTGGTAAATATAACGATACCCGACGGTGTTACATCGATTAAAGACCGCACTTTCTACAGATGCTCATCACTGATAAGTATAACGATACCCGAAAACATTGTTTCGATAGGGAACTCCGCATTTGAAGTTTGCGAAAACCTGATTGAAGTGGTAAACAACAGCTCACTTGATATTACGGCGGGCAGCGCAGATAACGGATACGTCGCTTATTATGCGATAAGCGTTAAAACCGACGGGGAAAGCGACCTTTTACTTCGGGACGGATTTGCTTTTTACCCGTATAACGGTATAAACTGGTTGCTCGGATATTTCGGAGATGAATCGGTGATTGTTTTACCGGAAAGTTATAACGGCGAAACGTATCAAATTATAAACAATGCATATTTCAACCGCTCGACGCTTGTAAGTATAACGATACCCGAAAGTGTTACGTCAATAGGCGACTCGGCATTTGAGGGTTGCGAAAAACTCGTTGAAGTAATTAACAAAAGCTCTCTTGATATTACGGCGGGCAGCACAGATAACGGATACGTCGCTTATTATGCATGGAACGTTAAAACCGACGGTGAAAGTGAGTTCTCCGTTCAAAACGGAATTATAATTTATCCCTATTCTTATTCTTATGAAGGAACAGATTATACAGATTACACGATAATCGGTTTTACGGAAAACATAACCGAAATTGTTTTGCCGGAGCTGAAAGGCGAAAATGAATGTTATTATATTGATTACGACGCATTTTCCGGCTGCACGTCTCTTGAAAAAATTATTATAAACGAAGAAAACGTCGTAATCTCAGGAGGGGCATTTGAAAACTGTACATCTCTTAAAAGCGTGACAATAGCGACAATATCGGAAAGTTATACCTCGATCGGAAGCGGAGCGTTTAAAAACTGCACGTCTCTTGAAAGCATATCGGTGTCGGATGGATTTATTTACATTAACGAAGAAACATTTTACGGTTGCACGTCACTTTCGAATGTTGCCGCAACGGTAATCGGCTATTTCATCGGACGCCAAGCATTTTACGAATGCGAATCATTAAAAAGTATCGCAATAGAAGGCATCGTCGAAATCGGGAACGCTGCGTTTGAAGGTTGTTATTCTCTTGAAAGCATTACAATACCCGAAAGTGTCACGTCAATCGGAAAGTATGCGTTTTACGATTGCAAATCTTTAAAAAACATTGTAATCCCCGAAGGGGTTGCCGCAATTGAAGATTATACGTTTTACAATTGTATGTTTCTTGAAAACGTTACAGTACC
>CAYXMB010000165.1:0-3689 GCA_964466085.1 uncultured Ruminococcus sp. | reverse complement strand
CCTTATATCCCGCCGCTTCAAGCCTTTTTCCCCGAAGTGCATCGGTCGCCAAAGCACCGAATTTCATTTTGAGATGCGGATACTCGGTAATGAAAGAAAGAGCTTCGCAGTCGAGATTTTCGGCAAGCTCCCTTTGACAGCAAGGGGTTGAAAGTATTACTTTCGCACCGCAAGATATCGCAAAATCAAGAACAATGTCCGTTGCAACGTCACACGCATGAAGCGAAATCACAAGGTCGGGGCTTTTATCGCATTCGAAAGTGCAAACGTCACCGCATATAAACTCCATTCCGTCGAAACCGAGACTGTCGGCACATGATTTGCAATAATCGATAACACTTTTCTTTAAGTCGACGCATACCATGCGGACTTCCCTTTTCAATGTCACATTCAGATAGTGGTAAAGCGCAAAACTCAAATAACTTTTTCCGCAACAAAGATCGGCTATGAATATTTCACCGCTTGAAGGTAAATATTTCATCACGTCCCGAACCTGTTCTGAAAATCTGTTGATTTGCCTGAATTTTCCCTGTTTCTTATCGTGAACACGCCCGTTTGCGTCGGAAATACCGAGAATTTTCATAAAGTCTTCGGTTCCGTCGAAAATATAGTTCTTCGCGTCGCCGCTTTTAAATGCATCGGATGTCTCCGTTATTCCGTGATTCAAATGTGAAACGAAACGTGCATCGCCTTTTTTCGATATAAGAAGTGTCGCCTGTCCCGAAGTTGCCGAAAGGTCGATTTGTCTTGAAATATCGATTAAATCACGGAAAAAGCCGTCGAGTTCTTCGAGCGTAATGTTTCTGTGTTTCACTCTTCCTTCGGAATAAAAGTACTCCGCCTGAATTTCATATCCGTCCGATACGGGCTTCGGAGTTAATTTAACTTTATCGAAATCCGCATCGATTTTCGAAAAGGTTAAGTTCTTGAAAGTCTTTGTTGCAAGAGAATGCGAGAGCTCCCCTTCCATTTTCCGTATTTCGGTTCCGCTTTTGTTGTCAAACGTTTTTTTCATCTTTTTTACCGTCTTTTTTGAATGTGAATTTCGATTCGGTGTGGTTATAAATGCGCTTTATGTTTTCTCGGTGCTTTACGATAACCGTTATGCCGATAACAAACGAGAACAGCACCCCGATATAGTGAAACGAAGTGGATGTTTCGCTTGCGGTAACGAATTTCGACAGGAGCAACGGATAAACCGCCGCAACGATAACCGAACCGAGAGATACGTATTTGGTTCCGACAACGACAATTAAGAATATTATCACGAGGATGACGAAAACTCTGATATCGGTAAATGCAATCATAGCTCCCGCCGCAGCGACGCCTTTTCCGCCTTTAAAACCGTAATATATCGGAAAAATGTGTCCCATTACGCAGAAAAATCCCGCAATATACGCTCCGAGAATATTCATAATAAGCGCCCCCGCAAAAACGGAAACGAAAGTTTTGAAAAAATCGAACAGAAAAGTTACCACGCCGAAAACGGTACCGTGAGTACGAAGCATATTCGTCGCACCGGCATTACCGCTTCCGTGCTCCCTTATATCGTCTTTAAAAATGATTTTCGACAGAACGATTCCTCCGTTGAGACTTCCGATGAAATATCCGATAAGTGCGAGAAGTACGGCACTGCCCCAAAAAATCGGCACGGAGTAAGTCGGATATTTGCTTATCAAATCCGCTGCAAAATTAAAAGAATACATTCGTATGCCTCTCTTATAACTATATTTCTTCGCCCTTTTGTCTTACAACGATTCTTATAGGCGTTCCTTTAAATCCGAATGTTTTTCTGAGACAGTTTTCGATATATCTCTGATACGAAAAATGAAACAGTTCCGAATCGTTGCAAAAAGTTACGAACGTCGGAGGAGCAACAGACGGTTGGGTCATATAGTAAATTTTTAGTCTTCTGCCCTTGTCGGACGGCGGCTGAACACGGTTTACCGCATCGGCGAGAACATCGTTCAACATTCCCGTTGTGATTCTCGTCATAGCCTGGTTGTGAACGTATTTAACGTATTCGAAAAGCTTGTCGATTCTCTGCCCTGTTTTAGCCGATATGAAAAGAATCGGCGCATAAGTCATATAAGAGAGTGCCGTATAGATTTCTTTCGTAAAGTCGTTAACCGTTCTGTTGTCCTTTTCGACGATATCCCATTTGTTAACGGCAATAATAACGGCTTTTCCGGCCTCATGAGCAATACCCGCAATTTTTTCATCCTGTTCGGTTATTCCCTCTGTGGCATCTATAACCAGAATACATACTTCGGAGCGTTCAACGGCCATTTTCGCTCTCAAAACGCTGAACTGTTCTACTCTGTCATTGACTTTGCTCTTTCTCCGTATACCTGCCGTATCGATGAAATTGAATTTGCCGTGAGCGTTTTCGACGAAAGTATCTATAGCGTCTCTCGTCGTACCGGCAATGTCGGAAACAATCAATCTGTCGTCACCGAGAATTTTGTTTATCAAAGAGCTTTTTCCCGCGTTCGGCTTTCCGATTACCGCAACGTTTATAATATCGCTTTCCTCGTCGGTCTGTTCGGGCATTTCGGGCAGAGCTTCGATTACGGCATCGAGCATATCGCCCGTTCCCGTTCCGTGTATCGACGACAGTGCTATCAAATCGCTTTCGAATCCGAGTTCGTAAAATTCGTAAAAATCGGCGGGAAGCGCACCTATACCGTCAATCTTATTGACAACGGGAATTATGGGTTTTCGGCTTTTTTTGAGCATAACGGCAATATCAAGGTCATCCGCCACAAGACCGCTTTTGATGTCGCACATGAAAACGATAACGTCGGCGGTATCTATCGCAATCTGCGCCTGTTCTCTCATCTTCTTGAGTATCAGGTCATCCGTTTTGGGCTCAATACCGCCCGTATCGATTACAATAAATTTTCTTCCCGCCCATTCGGTTTCGCCGTAAATTCTGTCACGTGTAATACCCGGCGTATCTTCGACAATCGCACGGCGTTCGCCGATAAGTTTATTGAAAAGAGTACTTTTGCCGACGTTGGGACGTCCCACAATAGCTATAACAGGTTTCATTATTAATTTCCTTTCTGAAAATCATTCTATACCGAGTGCCGAATACAGAAAAGATTCGGCATCTTCATCGCAAAAGGTTAAGTTGCAGTCAAGCTCACGTGCCAGGTCATCGGGTGTCATACCGTCAAGGAAAAGGTCTCCTTCGGCACGAAGCATGTTTCTGCACAAAATAAGTTCTTCGCCGAGTGTTGTACCCTTGAGAGCCCTCGCAAGGTCACACCCCGTCAAAAGTCCCGTCACGGTGACTTCGCCTCCGAAAAATTCGTTTTTAACGGGATATACTTCGATTTTAACCCCTTTGCACTTTTCTTCGATCATACGTGAACATTTTTTCATCAGCGCACCGGCAGCCTCTCCCGTTGCAACCGACACGTGACGTTTAACCGACATCTCGTCGGGTGTTAAATCGGAAAGCAAAAGCATCATTTCGCTTTCAAATGAAGAAATCATTCCGACTCCGTTTTCGAATTGTGCGAAATCCTCGTAAAAATCCGCATCGGGAAGCTCCCTTTCGGCTTTCAGATACAGCTCGTCGGCGGGGAAAAATATTCTGCTTCCGTGCTTTTTAAGACAAAAGTCTCCGAACGAAGTTACTTTATCGATTACCTCGCCCGCTTCTTCTTTCGTGAACGGTT
>CAYXMB010000164.1:0-3711 GCA_964466085.1 uncultured Ruminococcus sp. | reverse complement strand
AATAGCGTAGCAGTCGTAAAACTACTACGCTAAAAAAGTCTAACTTTTGGGGGTCGGTTCAGCTTTACTCTGCTTTTTGTGCGAGAAATAACGGTTGTCGCTTTGAAAATATCACGTATGGTGACGCAGTTTGACAAAAAAGTAACGCTGTGGTATAATAGGCACAGCAGACTTGCTTTAGCAAGTCTCAGGGCTTTGCCTTCCGGTGCATGAATGCACCGCTGTGCCATTGACGTCCTCGCGAAAATGCCCTTGCAAGCAAGCATTTTCGCTTCGTGGTATAATAGGCACAACAAAACTTGCTTTTAGCAAGTCTCAGGGCTTTGCCTTCCGGTGCATGAATGCACCGTTGTGCCATTGACGTCCTCGCGAAAACGCCCTTGCAAGCAAGCATTTTCGCTTCGTGGTATAATAGGCACAACAAAACTTGCTTTAGCAAGTCTCAGAGCTTCGCCCTTCGGTGCATAATGCACCGCTGTACCATTGACGTCCTCACGAAAATGCCCTTGCAGGCAAGCATTTTTACTTTATGGTATACTTTATAAAGATAAAGCGTAGATTTGCGTCGAAGCAAAATAAAAAAGCGGAAAGATTTTTATCATGCTTGAAAATATAAATTCACCTTCCGATATCAAAAAGCTTTCTTATAAAGAGCTCGATGATTTGGCAAAGGAAATAAGAAACGTAATAACGGATACCGTGAGCAAAAACGGGGGACATCTCGCCTCCAATCTCGGTATTGTCGAAACGACGTTGGCAATTCACCGTGTTTTCGACACCCCGAAAGATGCCGTTATATTTGACGTCGGGCACCAGTGCTACGCCCACAAACTCATAACCGGAAGATTCGAAGAATTTTCAACTTTGAGAAAAAAAGGCGGAATTTCGGGATTTTTGAATAAAGCGGAATCGGAATACGACGTTTTCACCGAAGGACACAGCGGAACGTCGCTTTCACAGGCGCTCGGACTTGCGGCGGCTGCGGCAAGGAGCGACCCGTCGAAATATGTGATTGCGGTAATCGGAGACGGTTCTTTCACAAACGGTATGATTTACGAGGCGTTAAACAATTGCTTTGACAATGCCAAAAATCTGATAATCATACTCAACGACAACGAGATGTCGATATCGAAAAACGTAGGCGCACTCTCGAAATATCTTACCAAAATCAGAACAAGCAAAAAATATTTTACGGCAAAGCACCATATGAAAAAGGTCCTGATGAAAATCCCCTTTGCGGGAAAAGGGCTTATAGGTATTGCAAGAAAAACGAGAGATTTTTTCAAGCGAATTCTCGTATCCTACAACCTTTTCGAATGCATGGGAATAGATTACATAGGTCCCGTCGACGGAAATGATATCGTGAAAACCGAAATCGTCCTCAAAGAAGCGAAAACAAAAGACGTTTGCACTTTGGTTCACGTAAAGACGCTTAAAGGAAAAGGTTTTATGCCCGCCGAAGAAAACCCCGAAAGCTTTCATTCGACCTCTCCTTTTGACATTAAAAACGGCGCTCCTTATTCGCAGCAGGGCAACAGTTTTTCAAGCATTTTCGGAAAAATTCTGTGCTCTCTCGCAAAAGACGACGGCAAAATTTGCGCTGTTACGGCGGCAATGGAAAGCGGAACTGGCCTGTCCGAATTTTCAAAACTTTTCCCAGACAGGCTGTACGACGTCGGAATTGCCGAAGAACATGCAGTGACTTTTTCCGCAGGACTTGCAAAAGGCGGATTTAAACCGATTCTCGCTTTGTACTCGACTTTTTCGCAGAGAGTATTCGATCAGGTATTTCACGATATTTCAATCCAGGATTTACCTTTTGTTCTTTGCCTTGACAGGGCGGGACTTGTCGAAGGCGACGGTATAACGCATCAAGGTATTTTCGATGTACCTTTGTTCAGCTGTATACCGAAAACCGCTGTATATTCGCCCGAAACGTACGGCGAACTTGAAGATGCACTGAGAGCTTCCGTCGGCGGTGGCATTAATATTATAAGGTATCCGAAAGGTGCCGAATATGATTACGACAGAACGGGATTTGAAAAAAAGAAAAATGAATTATCTGTTTTCCAAAACTGTGACTTTCCGGAAATCGTAATCTTCACCTACGGAAGAATTACGTCAACCGTTTTTAATGCATCGGTCACGTCTCAAAAAAAGGTTAAAATCGTAAAGCTTATAAAAATTCACCCTTTGGACAGCGTTGCGGTGACGGAACTTGTCGGAGGGGTAAAAAAAGTTTTGGTTGTCGAGGAAGGCATAAAAAAAGGCGGTGTCGGTGAAGTCGTTGCCTCAATTCTTTGTCAAACCGAAAATCCTCCGAAAGTGAAAATTCACGCAATAGAAACTTTCGCAGAACATGGCTCACGCACGGAGCTTTTCGAAGAATTCGGATTTACGGCTGATTATATCGCATCCGAGATACAGGCTCTTGCCGAAGAAAACGGGGCTGAAAAATGACAGTGATACGTGAATTTGCCAACGCTAAAATAAATTTATTCCTTGAAGTACTCCGAAAAAGAGACGACGGGTATCACGAAATCGAAACGGTAATGACAACCGTAAATCTCGCCGACGAGATTTGTATAAGTCCGACAGATGACGGAATAAGCCTTGAATGCGACATTTCGGACTGTAAAAGGTGCTCCGACTTGCCGAACCTGTCTTTGCACGATAATCTCGCATACACTGCGGCAAGTGTTTTTTTCGACACTCTTTCCGAAAAAAACGTTCCGCACTGCGGGGCGCATATTGAAATCAAAAAGAAAATTCCCGTCAAAAGCGGACTTGCGGGAGGAAGCGCCGATGCGGCGGCTGTCCTTCGTGGACTTAATATTCTTTTCGACAATCCTTTGAGTCATACGGAGCTTCACCGGCTCGCATACGGTTTGGGAGCGGATGTCCCGTTCTGTCTTACGGGCGGAACGGCGCTTTGCAGCGGAATCGGCGAAAAAATCATACCGATTAAAACCGAAACTGATTTTCACGGTGTAATAGCGATAGGGAAAGAAGAAAAGCTTTCGACAGGCGCCGCATATTCACTTGTCGATAAATACAATATGCAAAGAGGACCTGCCAGGAACTCATTTCAAAGCACCGTAAAGGCTCTTGAAAACGGAGATTTAAATGCACTTTCGAAATCGCTTTTTAACGTTTTCGACAGCGCATGTACTTACTGTGACGACATAAAAGCGATTATGCTACGGGAAGGATGCCTTGCGGCATCGCTCAGCGGTGCCGGCCCCGCTTTTTTCGCCTTGACCGAAAGCGAATGTCACGCCGATACCGTTTCAAAACAGCTTGAAAAAGAAGGCTTTACATCATATTCGTTTTGAAGGAGAACAAGATGCGAAAAAAATTCAACCTTGACCCCGACAGACCGATAGAAGTTATAAAAAATCTCCCGGAAGGGGTTGCGTCTTGCTTGTCCCCCGAAATAACAGATGAGGACGAACGCCGACTTTTTTTCATGAGAGAAGCGCTGAATCTTGCGAAAACGGCTTCTTTAAGCGGAGATATTCCCGTCGGATGCGTCATTGTGAGACACAATGAAATAATAGCGGCGGCATATAACAAAAGGGAAGTCGAAAAAAAGGCAACTTCTCACGCCGAAATATCGGCAATTAATGCGGCATGTGCTGCTCTCGGCGGCTGGAGACTTGTTTCATGTGAGCTTTTCGTAACTCTTGAGCCTTGTACGATGTGCGCCGG
>CAYXMB010000163.1:0-3741 GCA_964466085.1 uncultured Ruminococcus sp. | reverse complement strand
CGTATTCGCCGTAGTTCGGTACCGCGATTTCGGGTTTTTCGGCGTTTGCAGTCTCGGCGGTTTCTTCGCACTCCGATTTTTCTCCTCTGAGATAAGCTTCAACGGCGGCAACCGTAGTTTTATTTCCGGCATCGAGAAGCGCATTGATATCTCTTTCGATAATTCTTCCGTTGGGCCCGGTCGGAACTGCCTTATTAAGATCGGCGCCCGTTTTAAGTGCAAGAGCTTTCGCTCTCGGAGAAATTTTTATTCTGTCGCCCTCTTTTGCGCTTCCGGTCGCTATAGGAGACGTTTTCACTTCTTTTGCTTCTTCTTTATCGGAAACCTTTTCCTCTGCCGTGTCCTCCTCTTTTTTCGAAATAAGAGCCGAGATATCCTCTCCCTCGTCTCCGATTATACATACAGGGTCAAGACAAGGAACGACGTCTCCTTCCTGTACGAGAATTTCAAGAAGAGTACCCGTAAAGAGCGACTGCTCGTCGAAAGCCGATTTATCCGTTTCATACGAATAAAGAATATCGCCTTCGGCAACTTTATCGCCTTTCTTCTTGTGCCATGCCGTAATAATACAGCTTTCAACACTTTGCCCCTGACGGGGCATTATAGCAAAATTCGCCATAATATATTTTTTCCTTTCTTTAAATTATCATTATTATTAATTTGCCGACAAGACCGTATGTCGCCGACGCAGTTTAAATCAATAGCATTCGATAACCTCGCAATTTGCATTTTTTGCCGCCTCTTCAAGACCTGCGGGGAGCGGCATATCGGTTAAGAGCACATCGACGTCCGATAAGTTGCAGAAGGTGTAAAGCAACGTTTTATCGACTTTGGAATGATCCATAAGCATTATGACCTTGCGAGCTTTATCGATAACAAGCCGTTTAAGCTCGCAGTCACCGTAACTGCCGCAAGTAAATTCTCCGTTCGGCGAGAGCCCCGACGGAGACAGAAAAGCAACGTCGATATTCAGTCCATTTAAATACTCTATAGCATACATACCCGATATGGAAAGGTTATCTCGGTCGATTCTTCCTCCGGCCATATTTACGACGTGAATACCCGGTTTGCAAAGAGCGAGCGCCGTCGCGGGACTTGTCGTCGTGAAAATCATTCTTTCTTCGGGGACAATTCTCGCAACACGTTCCACAGTCGAGCCCGCATCCATAAAAAATGACCTTCCGGGTTCGAGATATTTTACCGCTTGCCTTGCTATTCTTGTTTTTTCCTCTATGTAAGTATACATACGCCTCGTAATGCTGTCTTCCGCATTCTCGGCGATGAATTTCATGCTTTTTGCGCCGCCTTTGGATTTTATCGCAACGCCTATCGACTCGCAATAATCAATATCCCGACGAAGCGTCATTTCGGATACGTTCGGAAACATTTTTTTGAGTTCTTCGAGAGACACGAACGGCTTTTCGGAAAAAAGAAATCTTATCTTTTCACGCCTTTCACTTGTCACAGAAAACACCTCCGTTTTTACATAAAATGCGCAAATATGTTATTTTCACATGCTTTCTGTTAATTTTAACATACTAAACCTTCAAAGTCAATGCATATACGCAAATATTTTAAGTAAAATGCGTTTTTTCTTTTGAAAAAGAATAAAATAAAAAGCCGAGCGAATACCGTTAAAGTTTTCCACTCGGCTCATATTTTCTTATTTATATCAACAACATGCGGTCGTTGTCGAGCGCTTTGCCCGAATGTTCCCTGAATTTCTCCGTAAGGTCCGAAACGGCAAGCTTTGAACGTTCTTCCCCTTTTGTGTCGAAAATAATCTTGCCCCCGTCCATCATAACCGTTCTGTTTCCGAGTTCGAGTGCGGATTGCATATTGTGCGTTATCATAAGGCAGGTAAGGTTGTTATTTTCAACAACGGATTTTGTAATTTCAAGCACTTTTTCGGCTGTTGCGGGGTCAAGCGCCGCCGTATGTTCATCTAAAAGAAGAAGTTTCGGCGGATTGAAAGTCGCCATCATAAGCGTCAGTGCCTGTCTTTGACCTCCCGACAGAAGTCCGACGGGATTTTCCATTCTGTCCTCAAGTCCCATATTTAAAAGCGCAAGCTTTTCTCTGAACAGTTTTCTGTCACTTTTCGACACGACGGAAAACCAACCGCCGTGCCCGGCGGCAAGCGCAAGATTTTCTTCAATGCTCATTCCGGGAGCACTGCCTCTCATAGGATCCTGATAAAGTCTGCCTATTTTTTTCGCCCTTTTGTGTTCGGGACTCATAGTTATATCCTCACCGTCGAGGTATACAGTTCCGCTGTCGGTAATAAAACTTCCGCATATTGCATTGAAAAGCGTGGATTTTCCGGCTCCGTTTGCTCCGATTACCGTTATGAAATCTCCTTTATCAACGGATAGCGACAAATTGTCGAGAGCACGTTTTTCATCGGGAGTTTTCGCATTGAAAACTTTCGTTATTCCGTTTATTTTAAGCATTGTGCGTACTCCTTTCTTTGGCGTGCCCGTATCTTCTGCGGAAATACGGCATTTTCTTTCCGATATAGGGAGCAGATATTGCGATTATTACGATAACCGATGATACGAGTTTCAGCATGTATGACGGCATGTTAAGTCTCAACGCAAACATGTATACAAGTCTGAAAATAACGGAACCGAGAATTGCCCCAAGCGCCTTTGCGATTATTTTTCTTTTGCCCGAAAAAGCTTTGCCTATCAGAAGCGACGCCAAAGCTATCGTAACAATACCCGTCCCGTCTTTGATATCGATTGACTTATTATACTGTGCAAACAGGCACCCCGAAAGAGCCGTCAGCGAATTGGACGCACAAAGACCTATCATTACCGTTACGGCGGGATTTATCGACGACGAGCGTACCATATCGGGATTGTTACCCGTTGCTCTTATGGCAAGACCGAGCCTCGTTTTGAGGAAAAGAGACAGAAAAACGGCAACAAGCAGAGCTATTGCGGCGGCAATAATCAAAGCATAATATTTCTCGAAAACGCTTCCCTTCAAAAGCTCTTTGACTTTTGTGAAAACGGTTTCCACCTTAAACATATTAACCGTCGATTTGCCGAGAACGAACATATTCACCGAATAAAGTCCCGTATTTACGATTATTCCCGAAAGCAAGCTGTCGATTCCCATTTTTGTTTGCAAAAACGACACTGTAAATCCGGATACAACACCCGCCGCCATTGCGGCAAAAACCGAAAGATACGGATGACCCGCAACGGCAACTGCGGTGCCGACAGCCGCTCCTAAAATATAGCATCCGTCAGTCGACAAGTCACATACATTCAGCATTTCATAACTTAAAAAAAGCGCAAGAACGGTCACCGAACTTATTACGCCGAGTTCAAGCGCCGTGAGAATAAGGTCAAAACTCATTTTTTGAATATCCTTTACTTAACATCATCAAAATTTTCCGCCGTGTTAACTCCGACAATTTCGGTACAAAGTCCGCCGAGAGTTTTCGAAATCTCATCGAAACTTACACCGAATATTTCAAGAATGTCGGTGTTGAGCGTTAAAATACCGTTATCAAAGGTTTTAACGGGAATTTCCGCAGGATTTTTCTTATCGACAAGTATTTCTTTTACCGTATTTGCGCTTTCACGACCGAGTAAAGCATAATCAACACCGTATCCCGCAAACGCTCCGTTCAGTGCAAATGAATCGGCTCCGCAAAAATGCTCTTTTCCCGAATCGGCGAATATTTCGTAAATACCCATTTCGCAAGTCATCACGGTGTTGTCGGTA
>CAYXMB010000162.1:0-3761 GCA_964466085.1 uncultured Ruminococcus sp. | reverse complement strand
ATTTACAAAAAAATATAGCAAGTTGGTTCTAACCACTTGACTTTTTATAGGAGGAAGCATGAAAGTAAACAATCATTCACATATCAATGCGGACGAAGAACAAAAGCTCCTGCTTGATAAGCAAAGAGAATTCGAAAAAACAGACAGACCGCTTTCTTTGAGCCTTTGTATAGCGTTTTTCGCATTTATATACGTCTTTGCGGTGCTCTTTTGGCTCATTCCCGACAGAGACGTTTCGGAAAAAGAAAACAGAGCGCTTGCACAAACTCCGTCGTTTTCATTGCAATCTCTTGCGGACGGCACTTTTACGGCTGATTTTGCGGAATATATGGCGGATCAGTTTCCCGGCAGAGATTTCTTTATAGGCGTTAAGGCGTGCTGTGAGAGAGCTCTCCTCAAAGGACAGAACAACGGGGTAATTGTCGGAGATGACGGTTATCTCATAACCCGCGATGACAACGATTTGAAAAAAAGCGAATACACCAACGAAGCTCAAATGAGAAGCAACGTGGAAAGCATAGCGGATTTCGTTAACAAGGCACCCGAAAGAGGCGTTGATGTGACTTTTGCGGTCGCGGGACGGACTCAGGACGTAGCACTTTCGAAAATGCCGTCCGTTTACGGAAGCGACTCTTCCGACAAAACGTGGGAAATTTTCGACTCACTTTGCCGTGAGACGGGAATTGAGTATCTTGACCTCAAGGAACCGCTCAAAGAACACTTTGAAAACGGTGAATACGTATATTACCGCACAGACCACCATTGGACCTCTCTCGGCGCATTTTACGCTCTTTGCGAAATCGAAAAAGAAGCGGGACTTGAAATATCCGATATAAACGATTTTTCAAGAGAAACGGTGTCGGAGGACTTTTACGGGACGACGTGGTCAACTGTCGGGTTGTTCGGAGGAACTCCCGATACAATAGAGTTGTTCAGATTTTCATCCGACGACAAAATAGTGCGCCGTGTCAGCGGCAATGAAAACGATTTATCGCTTTATGAAACGGAAGCTCTTTCGACAAAGGACAAATACAGCGTATTCGTCGGCGGAAATTCGGCTCTCGTAACGCTTGAGATGCCGGGCGAAGAGCG
This sequence comes from uncultured Ruminococcus sp., assembly GCA_964466085.1. Lineage (GTDB taxonomy): Bacteria > Bacillota > Clostridia > Oscillospirales > CAG-272 > RUG14199. The sequence goes on along the minus strand of CAYXMB010000162.1, from coordinate 2,669 downwards.
TGAAAAGATACTCGTCGTAAAAGACAGCTTTGCTCACTCGATTCTTCCGCTTCTCGCAAAAGACTATGACGTTGTAGCCGTCGATTTGAGATATTACAGTGCATCGCTGTGGGAACTTTGCGAAACGGAAGGAATCGAAAAGGTTATCCTCTTATATAATATGGATACTCTCACAAACCAAGCGGGCTTTAATATGTTCAGAGCCGACAAGCGGTAAATAACCTGAAACAACGAAAAACAAGGAGAACGCAATGAATATCAAAAGATTGTTTTCTGTAATTTTGGCAGCGGGGATTATCGTATCTCTTGCATCGTGTAAGCTCATAAGAAAAATAGAAAAAGCGGAAGATAGCGAAAAAGAATATTCTCAGCCTGAAACTCTCGGCTATGACACGGATTTTCAAAGTGTTGCCGAAAGCGAAACGCAACAGGTCACGGGTGCGCTTTCCGACGAGCAGGCGGCGTACGATTTTCTTCTCGCATCTTTCGGCGACGAGGAGAAAAAGAATATCACCCTTGAAAAAACGGGCGATATGACAGCTCAGAGCAACGGAAACGAATATTATATAATCAAAGCCGAAAAAACCGTCGAAGAAGGTCCGGACGGAAGTTCTGGCACAGAAACCGTTTTCTACTACGTTTCGGTAAACGGACTTATCTATACGGAACTCGAAGAAGCCAACGCAACGACTTCCATTCTGAAAGAAGCTTTTCTGTCCAAAAACGGAGAGCGCGATTCCGAAACGGGTCTCAAGTACCGACTTGAATACAAGGGACTGATTCAGAATAAAGGGGAGTATTGCTTCAACTTCGAAGTGCTCCTTGAAAAAGAATCGGGAGAGACCGAATATAAAACCAACTACATAGTATCTCTCGACGGAAAAGCGAGCGCAACGCAGGCACTCAAATAACAAAACAGGGGAAAAGCATGGCACAAAAAGAAAACAAACGAAGCTACGGAGATCAATCCATAGTATCGTTAAAAGGAGCCGACAGAGTAAGAAGCAAACCTTCGGTAATTTTCGGCTCCGACGGGCTTGACGGTTGCAAACATTCCTTTTTTGAAATACTGTCGAATTCCGTAGACGAAGCAAGAGAGGGGTACGGAAAGGAAATAATCACAACCGTATATCTTGACAGGTCGATTAAAATAGAAGATCACGGGAGAGGAGTGCCTCTCGGCTATAACGAAGCCGAAGGAAGGTATAACTGGGAGCTTATATACTGCGAACTTTACGCAAGCGGTAAATATTCTAACAACGAGGAAGGAAGCGCCTACACATATTCTCTCGGCACGAACGGACTCGGTGCCTGTGCGACACAGTACTGTTCGGAATATTTCGACGTTACGTCTTACGACGGAACAAACGCATCGACGATGCATTTCGAAAAGGGAGACCCTGTCGGAGAACTTGAGGTAAGACCCATAGAAAAAAAGGAAATCCGTCACGGAACGGTTCAAAAATGGAGAGCCGACCTTGACGTGTTTACCGATACCCTTATACCGGAAGCTTATTTTAAAGAAGTTCTGAAAAGCCAGGCTGCAAGTAACGGCGGAACGCTTTTTGTCCTCAATTTCGAAACCGAAGAAGGAAAATTCAGCAAAAGCGAGTACTACTACGAAAACGGCATATCCGATTATATGAAAGAGCTGATAGGCGAAAACGATATGCTGACCTCACCCGTATATTGGAACTTCGAAACGATCGGACGGGACAGAGAGGATATGGCGGATTATAAACTGAAAGGCGAATTTCTGTGGTGCGTGTCGTCCAAAGTAAATGCCCTTCGGTATTTTCACAATTCGAGCTATCTCGAACACGGCGGTTCTCCCGACGAAGCGGTAAAGGCGGCATTCACGTTTGCCGTTGATAAAAAGCTCCGAGCGGCGGGGAAATACAGCAAAAACAAAAACGAAACGAAAATCAAATTTGCCGACATCGAGGACTGCCTTGTTTTTATATCCAACAGTTTTTCAACGGCGACGTCATATGAAAATCAGACAAAAAAATCCATAACGAATCCGTTTATCGCAAAGGCGATGACGGCTTTCTTCAAAGAACAGCTTGAATTTTTCTTCCTCGAAAATCCCGCCGATGCCGACAGATTTTTAAACCAGGTAATGATAAACAAGCGAAGCCGCGAAAAAGCCGAAACGACGAGAATCGACGTCAAAAAAGCGCTTGCCTCGTCAAACGATATTGCGGGAAAAGTCGAAAAATTCGTCGCATGCCGTTCCAAAGACGTAACGAGACGGGAACTTTATATAGTCGAGGGAGATTCGGCAATGGGAAGCTGTAAACTCGGAAGAAACGCCGAATTTCAGGCTATTATCCCGGTAAGGGGAAAAACTCTGAATTGCCTCAAATCATCTTACGAAAAGATTTTCAAAAACGATATTATAGTCGACCTTTTGAGAGTTATCGGATGCGGAGTCGAAATAAGCGAAAAGAAAGTCAAAGGCAACATGTCGCCGTTCGACCTTGCCTCACTCAGATGGTCGAAGATAATTATCTGTACCGATGCCGACGAGGACGGATTTCAGATAAGAACGCTTCTTTTGACTCTTTTCTACAGGCTTTTGCCGACTTTGATTGACGAGGGCAGAATTTATATTGCCGAAACGCCTCTTTACGAAATAACGTGCAAGGACGATATTTATTTTGCTT
>CAYXMB010000161.1:0-3783 GCA_964466085.1 uncultured Ruminococcus sp. | reverse complement strand
TCTGACACCCGGCGCCGCCATGCTGAGCGCAATATCGTCGGAAAGATTGAGTATCGAACGCACTCTCGTTCCGGGTGCGGGACGAATTTCGTATCTTGTAACGGTCGGGCCTTTCGACGGAAGCCCCGCCGATTCGGTTTTTACACCGAACTCCCGCAATGTTTCGATAAGAAGTTTTTCCTTGTCACGAAGTTCTTTCGTTGAATCTGCGATTTTTCTCGCTTTGTCTTTGATAAGAAAATCTATTTTCGGAAAAACGTATTTTTTGTGTGCGGAGTGCGTTGCCTCCGTTTTTGTATCATCTAACGGCACGTCGGGCTCTTTTTCGCCTTTATTCCCGTCGGCACCGCTGTCGTCGGCCATCACGTCGAAAGTCGCAACGGAAATCGTTCCGTCGTCTCCCAAATAACGTTTTTGAAGTCTCTCTATTATTTCCTCGTCTTCGGGATTTTCGAAAACCGAAGTACCGTCGTCGTCATCGAGTGTTTCCGGAGTTACGGTTTTGGCAACGGGAAAGAGTTTGTCTATTTCCGTTTCATCGGGAATCGGGAGCTGTTCCGGAGTTCCGTCTTTCACGGAGCCGTCTGTCCCGTCCGCACCGTCCGACCCGTAGTCGTCATCGTCGACGAGATTGGGGTCGATTTCCACTTTCCTTTCGATTTCGCCGTATATCGCGGGATCATAGGGTTTAAGCTCACCGTCATCGAAAGGCTCATATTCGGAATAGCCGTCCTGTGCCTTTTCCGAATAACGTCTGCGGGTTTCTTCTTCGAAAATGCGCTGCCTTTCTTCATATTCGGCACGGCGCTTTTCTTCCCTGTATTTATCTTCTTTTTCCGCTTCGAGTTTTGCAATGCGACGTTTTTCACGGTGCATTTCGCCCGTATAAGAGATATCCTCAACAACCTCACGGGGCGTTTTTCCGATTATAACGAGAATCATGGCAATCACCACCGCAAATACGATAATCGCACTCCCGATTTTGCTGAAACAAGTCACCATAAGACTTCCGAGCAAACCGCCGACAAAACCGCCGCCGATACCGTTCACCCCGTTTTTATAATGAATAACGGGATTAATAAGTTTTTCCGTACCTTCGGGTGCGAAGAAAACGTGAAAGAACACCGTTACCATTAAAAAAATAATCGCGACACATATAAGACGGCCTTTTTGCGGAGCAAGATTTTTTTCAAAGAGCATGAGAAGTGCACAGGCGATAAAAATAAACGGAAGCACGTAAGCCGCTTTCGAAAAAATCCCGAACAAAATGTTGTCTCTTATAAAATTCCCCACCACACCGAAATCCGATACAATAAAAGAAATGCCGATGAGAACGGAAACAATCAAAAGAATAAAAGGCGTGAAATGCCCGAAACGTACAGTCGAGCGAGACGTTTTTGTCGCAGATTTACCGTCCGACTTCTTCTTTGATGCGGTACCGGCGACACCGGAGGTTTTCCGAGTTTTTTTAACGCTGTACTTCTGCTTTTTCTGTGCCATTTGGCTGCCTCCTCTTTGACAGTTTTTATAAAATCGGGACACACTCCCCGTGAAAAATATTTTTGTAGTATACAGTATATCATATTTAACAATTAATTACAAGAGAAAAATGTGAGAAAAAGGAGCGGATATGAAAAGCATACCTGTTAAAAAAGGCGGAAAGTACCCTTTGTGGCTTGCCGCAGCGGGAATTGCCGCAGGATTTATAAACGGCCTGCTCGGTGCGGGCGGAGGAATAGTCACGGTGTATGCCCTCTCCGCATTATCGAAAAGCAGAAACGAATTTTCGCCCCGTGACAATTTCGCAATGACCGTAGCATCGGTTCTTCCCGTTTCGGTAATTTCAGCCGTAAGCTACGTCACATCCCTCAGAGCCGACGTCACGTCGGCACCGAAATACCTGATACCCGCAGTTGCGGGAGGAATTATCGGCGCTCTTTTCACCGACAGGCTCAATACCGATTTGCTCAAAACGATTTTCGCCGTCCTGACCGTTATAGCGGGTATCAACATGATTTTAAAGTGAGGTTCGAATGATAACCGATATTGTATCTTCCGTTATACTCGGCGCTCTGTCCGGCATGGGGATCGGAGGCGGAGGTCTGCTCATAATATATTTGACACTTGTAAAAGACTATTCGCAAACAGATGCAAGGGCGATAAATCTTCTGTTTTTCATTTTTGCGGCAGCATCTTCTCTTCTGATTCACGCAAAAAAGAGAAAAATGGATATCGTTATAATCTGCATATTCGCAGTATTCGGAATTGCGGGATCTCTCATCGGAACCCAAGTCGCAAAAGCGGTTTCGCCCGAAATTTCCGCCGAACTTTTCGGTATTATGCTGATTATATCCGGTATTATCACTCTTCTGAAATCCGCACTTGCCGAAAAAAACTTTCGAAAAACAAAACAAAACAGGCAAAAGTAGAAAATTCTTTTTTTAAGGGCAACTCACTGCCCGTTCGCCTTCTGCCGAAAACGTTTTCCGCTATTGTAAAAAATATTTTTGACACGCTCGGACTTGCAAAAAAGGCGAATCTTCGTCGAAAGCAACAAGAGCGTTGATTTTTGTTGTAATATATATGTTATAAAAAATATCCGAAAAGGCTTTACAAAAAAAGTTTTTTATGATATAATGACTGACGGCATCGAAATCTCGGTTTTCGGATATAAGGCTCGGAAAAGCGTTTCACCCGCCGATTTCTGTGGTTTCGAGCTAATATTTTATTATGAGGTGAAAACCATGATTACGAAAGACGAAAAGCAACAAATCATCGAACAGTACGCAACTCACGAAGGCGACACAGGTTCTCCCGAAGTTCAGATTGCTATTCTCACACACAGAATAGTAGCTCTCAACGAGCATCTCAAGCTCAACAAGCAGGACCACCACAGCCGTCGCGGCCTTCTCAAAATGGTAGGTCACAGACGTAACCTTCTCGCATATCTTCAGAAGAAAGATATCGAAAGATACCGTGCTATCGTTGAAAAACTCGGACTCAGAAAGTAATCCCGTCCTGCTTGCAGGAAAGTGATATTATCATCACGATTTTGAAGTTACGGGTCGGGGCAAGCCCCATGCCTGCCCCGACCTCTAATTTTCACCGAAAATCCGGCGGTGACGACGATTAGCAGTTAAACAAGCTCCCGATTTTTCGGAATTTTGTTTAAGTGCTAACCTCCCACCGCTGTAAATACATATTACAGGAGGTACTCAACGGTGTTTGAGAACTACAAAACTTTTAATTATGAGTTTGCCGGAAGACCTTTGACGGTCGAAACGGGCAAAATTGCGGGACTTGCAAACGGTTCTTGTATCGTTCGCTACGGCGACACGGCAATTCTCGCATGTGCAACCGCATCGGCACGTCCGAGAGACGGAATCGATTTCCTTCCCCTTTCCGTTGACTTTGAGGAAAGACTTTACGCCGTCGGAAAAATCCCCGGCGGTTACCTTAAGAGAGAAGGACGCCCTTCCGAAAAAGCAATACTTTCGTCGAGAGTTATCGACAGACCCATTCGTCCCCTTTTCCCGAAGGATTTGAGAAACGACGTCAACATTTCCCTCACCGTTCTTTCGGTTGACCACGACTGTTCTCCCGAAATTGCGGCAATGATAGGTGCATCGATTGCCCTCTCCATTTCGGATATTCCCTGGAACGGCCCTATCGGCGGTGTTTTCATGGGTATGACGGAAGACGGAAAAGTTATCATCAATCCCACGCAAAAGCAGCGTGAGACAAGCATTTTGGAGCTCACGGTTGCGGCATCCGAAAAGAAAG
>CAYXMB010000160.1:0-3802 GCA_964466085.1 uncultured Ruminococcus sp. | reverse complement strand
TTTACAAAAAAATATAGCAAGTTGGTTCTAACCACTTGACTTTTTATAGGAGAAAGAAAATGAAATCCACCTTAAAAAAGATAACGTTAAAAATACCGGCGGCAAAGATGAACGGAACGTCGTCACTGCCCGCCATTTCAAATTTGAACTTTTGGCATCGCAAGGGGGACACCAATCTTCCCGAAGAGGACGGCTTGTTCATCGGCTACGGCCACGTTCCGAGCCCCTTTCCTTACCGTATGCAAGATATGTATACACGAGAGCTTTTCGACTCGAAAACAGGGGCTGTCGTCCTTGAAAACGACCATATTAAAGCTACTTTCCTTCCCGAATGGGGCGGGAAGCTCATGAGCCTTTTCGACAAGGACTCAAACCGTGAACTTCTTTCCGTAAATCCCGTAATAAGACCATGTAACCTCGCTATCCGCAATGCATGGACGTCGGGCGGAGTCGAATGGAATTGCGGCATGTTCGGGCACAATCCTCACACGTGCGATACGCTTTTTACAACGGAAACGGCGCTTGACGACGGCACTCCGGTACTTCGGATGTATGAATTCGAGAGAATACGCCAAGTTGTAAAGCAAATGGACTTTTTCATTCCCGAAAACTCAAAGTTTTTATTTGCGAGAATGAGAATAATCAATCCTTTATATGACGTCGTTCCCATGTACTGGTGGAGTAATATCGCCGTACCCGAAACTGAAGGATGCAGAGTAATCGTTAACGCCGATTCGTCATACGTTGCCGAAAATAATATTTCTCTCGTTAACATCCCGGAACACGACGGTTTTGACGCAACCCGTCCCGAATCCATTCCGAATGCGATGGACCACTTTTACAAAATTCCCGAAAAAGCCCGTAAATTCGAAGCACAGCTTGATAAGGACGGCTACGGACTTATACAGACTTCGACGTCACTCCTTAAAGGAAGAAAGCTTTTCGCATGGGGCAACGGGCCCGGAGGTGATCGTTGGCAGGAATATCTGACCGTCGACGGAGCCGACACGAGGTACACCGAAATACAGGCGGGTCTCGGATATACTCAATACGAATGTGTGCCGATGCCACCGAAAACGACGTGGGAATGGCTTGAAGCTTACGGCGCAATGCAAGCCGACCCCGAAAAAATTCACGGAGACAACTGGCAAACGGCAAAGGACGACGTCGCACAGCGTCTTAACGGCATGATTACGGAAAATGCTCTTGAAGAACTTCTTGAAAAAACCCGTCCGATGGCAAAATCCGCCGCAAAAGAAAAACCGTTTTACAACGGCAGCGGATGGTGCGCTCTCGAAAATATCCGCCGACATAAAGCCGGTGCCGAACCTATTGCTCCTCACCTTGATTTCGGAGACATATCCGATGAACAAAAAGATTGGATTTCGCTTCTCGAAGAAGGCACAATGGGCGAACACTCACCCGAAGATACACCCGTATCGTGGATGCTTCAAAGCGAATTTATAAATGCTATGCGAGATGCCGTAAATTCGAAAGATGCCGATAACTGGTACACTCACCTTCAACTCGGAACGGCGCTTCTGGCAAAAGGCGGAGAGCTTTTGATGGCATACGAACACCTCGAAAAATCGTTTAACCTTAAAAAATCCGCTTGGGCAATGTACGGTATGGCAATTGTTGCGGCACAGTGCGGTGACAACAAAGCCGCCGCCGAAAAAGCGAAAGCGGCATCGGAAATGCTCCCGCACGATGTCTCTCTTGCGAAAGATGCTATGGGAAGGCTCAACGATATGCAAATGAGCCGCGAGATAATCGAACTTGCCGATAAACTTGCACCCGAACTTCTCGAAGTGGGCAGAATCAAGCTTTACGTCATAATAGCAAACGTAAGGCTCGGAAATCTCGACAGTGCCGACAAAATGCTGAACAAAGACGGCGGGCTTGTAATTGCCGATACCCGTGAGGGCGAAACGATTATAACGGGCGTTTATCTTGACCTTGAGGAAGCAAAAGCAAAGAGAGACGGCAGAAGTTTCGACAGAAACGAAGCCGACGTTCCCCCGATTTTCGAATACAGAACCTCACAAAGAAAAAAGAAAAAAGAAGAAAGCAAACGGAACCGAATAAAAAAGAAAATAAACGGAACCTAAAAAACGGCGTCCCTTCGGAATAACACCGACGGGCGCCGTTTTTTAGCTTTAAGCTTCTTTATATATCATTTCGTATTCGTCGACGAGATAATAGCTGTGTACCTCCGCTTCGCCGTTTTCGGCGTAAAAATATTCGGTATACGATTTACAGACGTTTCTCACTACCGTTTCTTCTCTTGTCAGCCTGTTATATTCGTCATACGTACAATTTACCCGATATTCAAGCTTGTCATTCGAATCGTAGCTAAGCCTTGCCGTGTTGTTACCGTAGCCGTCATATTCGTAAATCACATAACTTATCAAAATGTCGTCCGAAGAATAATTGTCGACTCTTTCAAGCGTTCCGCTTTCACCGTATCCGTATATAAAGTATTCGCTGAGCGTTCCGCCGTATGCGAAAACACTCTTTTTCGTCAAAACGGAATCGACGTTATATTCCGAAATGCTGTAACCGTTGAAATTTCCTCCTGCGTCAAGTACAACTTCATACAGTCTTTTGCCGTTTTTTATGTATTCGGTAATGCTTGAAAGCAGTGACTTTTCGTTATACCTCTTTTCAAGCTTAATCTTTTCTCCGTCATAGGTGTTGTAAACCGCACCGACTATCGACCCGTCCGAATTCTTCAAAACTTCGACAAGATAATTTCCTTTGTTATCCTTTATGCTTGACGGGGGAATTTCTATTTCTTTATCGAAATCGGATTCTTCCACAGTCATGAATTCGTCATCCGATTCGTCGTTTTCCGTCACTTCTTCGTTTGATTCGGAGGAATTTGACGCTTCAAGATTACTGTAAATATCATCTCTCACTTTTTGCATATATTTTTGTTGATAAAAAATGGCAAAAGCAATCGCAGCTACAAGAACGATAACGGAAACCGTCATGAGAATCACCGTTGCGGGAAGATCCGAAAACTCATAGTTTCTTCCGTGATGGGCTCTGTTTTTTTTCGAAGTACGGCGTTCAGCGGAAAAACCCGTATTGCCGCTTAAATATTCGCTGTCGAAATTTTCTTCCGCATAATTCGACGCCCGGATGTTTTTTTTGTTTTTACCGTCGCTCATCGTACCTTTCCCTTTTCGCTTCGAAATTCAGTTGAATCTTACGTATTCTCCGTCTTCGCCTCTGACGTAAATCTGTTCTTCGGGAGTTTCGCCCTCAGCGCCCGAATAAACGTAGAGACAATATGACCTCACCGTCCCGTCGGCATCGTATTCAAGCTGTTTTGAAACGTTTCCGTCGGCGTTATATTCGTATCCCGTCATAGACAGCACTTCACCGAGTTCGTCTTTATAAATCTCTTTTATGAGTCTGTCGTCGGCATTATATTCGGATTCCGTAATGCGTTGTAAGTCGTAATTTTCTCCGTAATATCGCTCACACGTCACGTTTCCGACATCGTCGTATTCGTATTTGCACATGTTAATAAGAGTACCGTCGGCATTGAAACACGTTTCGTCTGTTTTTTGCATTTTTTCGTTAAAATAAGAGACGTTGTAATTTTCAAGCTCCCCGTTTTCTTCGGAGTAGTGGTACTTGACCGTTTCGTAGGATATCGGGGTTTCCCCGTCACCGCTGTAAGAAACGTGCTGTTTTGCATCCTCGGTCCCGTCGTCGTTGTACATCGTAATGTCACTGACCCGACCGAGTTTATCCCAAACTTCTTCGGATTTTATATTTCCGTTTGAAG
>CAYXMB010000159.1:0-3818 GCA_964466085.1 uncultured Ruminococcus sp. | reverse complement strand
CAAAACGTATTTCGAAACGCAAACCGTATTGTCGAATTTCGAATAGCACTCTTCCGCCTCTTTCAAATTTACGAAAGACGACGAAAGATTTTTCGCGGTATGCTGTTCAACGTGTATCCAAGATACGAGTTTCGTATCTTTATCGGGGCACCCGCTGACAATCCTTGCGGAGGGCCCTTCGAGATAGGAAACAACGATATCGTAATGTTCTTTCACGTAGTGTCTGTACAGCGTTTCGGGAGAAAAAAGTTTCATCAGAACCGAATTGCCGCGAAACGCTTTTTTGTGACAGTTAACAAGCTTCACGTGAGGCGCCAAAAAGCGTTCGTTAACGCCTCCGCCGAACTGCGCCGCAACGGTAATATCGAATTTTTCGGGATTCATATTGTTGACGAGGTTCACGAGAACTTTTTCGGCACCGCCCTGTCCCAAGTCATGTATAAAAAACAGTATTTTCTTCATTTCGAACCCTCGAATTTGCGAAAAGATTTAAAAATATTGGCTTGTGTAAACACCGCCGAAGATAATTGCCATTTGATAATAAAACCATATAACATACAGCACGACCATGAAAGTCTTCAGCAATTTTCTTTCCCTGTCGAAATAAAGCCTGTTTACCGCCATCGGGTAAAGAAGAAGATTGAATATTCCGAAATAATCGGCAACTCTCGCAAATTGGTTTCCGCTTATGAGAGTTGCGGGAATCATGAAGCAGAAATTGAAAATCGACATATTTATGCAGAAATTCAGTTTGGCATCGTTAATCGCTTTAACTCTCGGAAAGCGGAAAAGCACGAGCGCAACGGGAATTGCCGCCACCACAAGTCTGAGCGGATTCGAACCTGCGGAAGTTTCCATATCTTCGACGATTCCGCTGTACTGCGTGTCGGAGAAAGTCTCGGTGATAAAATTAACGACGGGCTCAACCATTACCGACAGAACGGAAATGGCGGCGGCCGCAAGCATTTGCCATCTTCCGAAAAGTCTTCCCCGACAAAGGAAAAACAGCGGAATCGCAAACAGCGCCGAGAAGTGAAAAGTCGCAAAAAAGCAGGAAATCAAAATAAAAAGAACACATTTCCGAAAATCTTTTTTTCGGTCATCCGTTTTCAAAAGAAGCGGAAAAGCAAGGAACATTGCGGTGACCGCAATATACTGGCGCATACCGTTAAACAGCCAATAAAATTCCGTCGTTCCGAAAAAAAGAAAGACGCTGAGCGTGAAGGAATCCGAATGCCTGTAAAAGGTAAGCCATATGCACAAAACGCAAAATGCGGCGATTATGAAAAGATAAACCGTGTAATTATCCGTTATGCATTTGACGAGATAATTGAAAACTTTGAAACCGACGTCTTTGTTATCGCCGAGATGAGCGAAAACGTCCTTGATATATTCGTAGTCGGTATTTTTAAAACCTCTGATGTAAGCGGTCGTGTCCGCCATGTTTCCGCGCATTCCTACAAAGAAAATCAAAGGGAGTGCCGATAATATTACAAAGAGCGCATCGGGACGTCCGACGGCCGCACCGAACGAATCGGCTTTTCTTATCGCTCTGCGCTGTGAAAAGAATGCCATAACGGTACACGTTATGAACATTGTCCAATAAACTAACATATATTTCTCCGAAAGCCGTCGGCAAAAGCCGAACGACGAAACGACCGTTTAATAATATTATTTATTATATTTTATCACTTTAAGACAGCTTTGTCAACACGTCATTCGACTATAAACGGCTTGCATTTCAAAAAATATGACGTTTCGACGCCCTTGCACAGCGCATAAAGCCTGTCGGCACGCTTTTGCGTTTCATACTGAGCCTTTGTCACCGAATTCGAAGTGCCCACGACCGACGGTTTTGTCACAACGGTAAACTTATCGCCGAGTGACGAAACAAGCCTTCTGCCCGCTTTATTTGCCCCCAGAAGCACGGTAAACTTCGGAGGCGTTCGCACGGCATTTTCGTCGACGTCCAAAATGCTCATCAAAGCCGCACGGCGTATTCTCGAATCGGTATATTTTTTTGTCGCCGCAATTTTAAGCATTTCGACGCCGTCGGAACTCTCGGCGGCCGCAGTCGAAAGTCTCGCTAAAATTCCCGATTTGAAATCAAAGGACTTATCCGAGTTTTTTTCGAGTGAAAACATAATGCGTTCGATGTCGAAAAGCCGCCGTGTGTCAAGCGCGTTTTCCTTTAAGAATCCGAAATCGGGATACGTCTCGCACCCAACGTTATCCTCTCCCCCGATTACGGCTTTTCTTATTTTTTCAGCCGACGAATATCCCTCTCCGACACGGCGCAAAACAGCTTCGAAAGCCGGTTCGAAGCCGCACCTTGCGGCACATTTCAGATATTCGATTGCAAGCATATCGTTTGACGAGGAAAATATTTCCGCCGCTTCCGGCATCGTTTTTTCGGCGGCAATCATTCTCGCCTTTGCATATCCCACGCTGTTTTTGTATTCTTTTTCGACTTGCGACAAAAACTCTTCGCTATCGCTTTTTCGGGATACCGCCCGCAGCTTTTCGATATCACCGCATTCCGAGCCGAACACCATTCTCGTGGCGCCGACGGCACGGGCAACGGTAATTGCGCCCAAAGAAAAAAATTCGGCGGGAGACGCACACCAAGGGAAAGGAAGTTCGAGAACAAGGTCGGCACCGCACTCAACGGCGGCTTCGGCTCTCGTATATTTGTCGAGAATCGCACTTTCGCCTCTTTGAACAAAATTGCCGCTCATTACGCAAACCCGCACGTCCCCCGTTTCACCGAGCTTTTCGAGGATATACCTATGCCCGGAATGCAGAGGGTTGAATTCGCAAATCAGTACAGAAACGCCGTTCATAATAAAAAAATCTCCGAAAATTGATTTTACACTTGTAATCGTTTTAACTTTCGTATATAATAATACAGGAAAATTCAAAAAAGTCAATTATCTATTATAATTTTGGAGGATTAAATGAAAGTATTAGTTGTTAATGCGGGAAGTTCTTCTCTCAAGTATCAGCTTCTCAACACCCAAACCGAAACCCTTTTGGCAAAAGGAATCTGCGAGCGCATAGGCGGCGTCGGAAGCGTTCTCGACCACAAGAAAATCGTTTTCGAAAACGGCGAAGAAAAAGAGCTGAGATTCAAGGAAGAAATCGAAATTCCGAATCACTCGGTTGCGACAAACCTCGTGGTCAAAGCACTCACCGACCCCGAAAAAGGCTGTATTTCCGATGTATCGGAAATCGAAGCTATCGGTCACAGAGTCGTGCACGGCGGCCCTTACTTCTCGGAAAGCACTCTCGTAACACCCGAAGTTCTCGAAACGCTTAAGCTCTGCGTTGACTTTGCACCCCTTCACACAACGCCTCACATTATGGGTATCGAAGGCTGTTCCGAAGTAATGCCCGACGTACCGCAGGTTTTGGTTTTCGACACTTCGTTCCACACGACGATTCCCGACTATGCAAGCACATACCCGCTTCCTCACGAAATTTACGAAAAATACCATATTAAGCGTTACGGCGCACACGGTACGTCTCACAGATTCGTATCCAAAATCATGACGGAGCTTCTCGGCGGTAAGAAAGACGCCAAAATCATTACCTGCCACATCGGTAACGGCTCATCGATTTCGGCTGTGAAAGACGGCAAGTGCGTTGATACCACAATGGGACTTACTCCCCTTGACGGTCTTGAAATGGGTACCCGTTGCGGTGCCATTGACCCCGCTATCGTTCCTTACATAATGGAAAAGGAAAACATTCCCGTTTCCGAAATTTCGGATTTCATGAACAAAAAATGCGGTTTTCTCGGCGTTTCGGGTCAGTAC
>CAYXMB010000158.1:0-3822 GCA_964466085.1 uncultured Ruminococcus sp. | reverse complement strand
TACGGTGTCGTTCCGCTTCCGAAATACGATGAAAACCAGACGAGCTACTGCTCAAGCATCGACTCCAACGCAGGTATTTTCGCAGTACCGAATACGTGTCGTAACGACGGCGTTTCGACAGCATCTTTCGAACGCACGGGCACAATTCTCGAATACCTCGCATATAAGTCCGCTCAGGAAGGTTCCGTTGTATCGGCTTACTACGACACAACAATTAAAGACCAGCGTCAGACGATAGAAAAGAACAAAGATATGCTTGATATCGTTAAAACAACGGGTTACTACGAATGGACCTCCATCGTCTCGGTCGGCGGCGAAGGCAAAACCATCGGCGACACACTTACCAAAATGTGCGAAACAAGAGGTATTGCATCCGCTTACAAGCAGGCTCAAAAGAGACTTACAAACGCTCTCGACGAAGCCTACAATTCATTCCTTGCACTTGACTGATATTAAACGTTAACGTGATTCGGGCACTCTCCGACAAGGTGAGTGCCCGAATTTTTGTATGACGGGCAGACAATAAAGCCGGCTGAGTGCGGCTTAGCCGACCTTTCGTATTACTGTGCCGAAGTGCATATTTAATTTTGAATCGAATCGCCGTGTGCAAAACCGCACGCAAGACGGTACGAGAGGAGGGAGAAAATCCCTCCTGCTCGATTTTGCCTCAATTTACCCGAAATCCTCACTTTGAAGCATCTTTGCGAAATATCCGCTTTTTTTCATTATACCGATAATTTCCTCTTTCCTTTTTCCGTCAAGCGGCGAAAGGGGAAGCCTCACCTCGTCGGAGCAAAGGCCGATTTTCGAAAGTGCGTATTTAAGCGGTATCGGATTTACCTCTTTGAAAAGGGCTTTCACAAGAGGAAGCATACGGAAAAATTCTTTCGATGCCTCTTTAAAGCGTCCTTCGAACGCAAGCGAGCACAGATTTTGAACTTCGGATGGCACAAGATTCGAAACGACCGACACGACACCCGTTCCTCCGACCGCAAGTATCGGCAGAAGCACCTCGTCGCACCCCGAATACACGTGCATCTCTCCTCCGAGCAAAGCGACAATCTCGGCGCTTTTCGAAACCTCTCCCGACGCTTCTTTGATTCCGACAATATTTTCCTTTTCGGCAAGAAGTTCTATAACGCTAAGCGGCAAATCGACGCCCGTTCTCGACGGAACGTTATATAAGATAATCGGAATATCCGACGAAGAAGAAATCGCGCTGAAATGACCGTAGAGGCCCGTTACGGAGCCTTTATTGTAATACGGCGTAACGCACAGCGCACCGTCAAAGTCGAGATGCGACGCCTCTTTTACCATTCGGCAGGCGTTTTCGGTACAGTTGCTTCCGCATCCGGCAATTATCGGAATACGCCCCGCAACCGTTTCTTTCGCAAAGTGCAAAAGTGAATTTCTTTCTTCATAAGTAACAGTGGGCCCTTCTCCCGTTGTCCCAAGCACGACAATTGCCGAAATTCCTCCTTCGATTTGGCTTTCGATTATTTTCTCAAACGACCCGTAATCGATTTTCCCGTCTTTAAACGGTGTAACGACGGCACTTGCCGCCGATGAAAAAACAGATTTTTTCAAAAAACCACCTTCCTTCCCTTAAAAGCTTATGATAACCGTCCGTTTCCTGACACGAAAACCTTCGCCGTTTTCGAAAATCGGCAAAAAGCTTATTGACATCGGAGCTCAAAGCATTTATAATCATATTAAATAATATTTGGGGGTGGGGAAAATATGTCGCTTATAATTCCCGAAAACTACGTACCGACACTTGACGTTCGAACAACGCAGTTTGCGATAAAAAAAGTAAAAGACTTTTTCGAAAGAGACCTTTCGATACAGTTAAATCTCACGAGAGTTTCGGCTCCCGTTTTCGTTGAATCTTCAAGCGGACTCAACGACAACTTAAACGGTGTCGAACGCCCCGTAACTTTCACAATCAAAGACGAGGGTTCTTACGAAATCGTTCATTCACTCGCAAAGTGGAAAAGAACGGCACTCCGTGACTACGGATTCAGAACGGGCGAAGGACTGTATACCGACATGACGGCAATTCGCAGAGACGAAAACACCGATAATATCCACTCGGTTTACGTCGACCAATGGGACTGGGAAAAAATCATAACAAAATCAGACAGAAACGAAAGAGTGCTTAAGCGAAACGTAAAATGCATTTATTCGGCGCTCAGACATACGGAAAACTATATTGCCAACGAATACAATTTCGCCAAAAGACTCCTTCCCGAAAAAATAACTTTTATAACAACGGAAGAACTTTTGCAAAAATATCCCGATAAATGCGCAAAAGAAAGAGAATACCTCGCCGCAAAAGAATTCGGCGCCGTCTTTCTTATGCAAATAGGCGGAAATCTTTCAAACGGAGCACCTCACGACGGCAGAGCTCCCGACTACGACGATTGGTCGCTCAACGGCGATATTATAGTTTATTATCCCGTTCTCGACATAGCTCTTGAGCTTTCGTCAATGGGAATAAGAGTCGACGAAGACGCCCTCATGCGCCAACTTGATGCGGCACACTGTACGGAACGTGCGACGCTTCCCTTCCATTCACGGCTTTTGGCGGGAAACCTCCCGTATACCGTCGGCGGAGGAATCGGCCAGTCGAGAATATGTATGTTTTTCCTCAGAAAAGCACACATCGGAGAGGTTCAGAGTTCACATTGGAATGAAGAAGACAGAAAAAAATGCCTTGAAAAAGGCATAGTTCTTCTTTGATTTTACATTTGCAAAAAATATTTATACATTTGCGGAAAATATATCATTGAAAAATATCCGGGAGAAAAATATGACAGTTTTCAAATTCATGAGGGCACTCGACCCTTATTTTCAAACAGGAGAAACGGTAGATACTTTCAAATACGGCGATACAAACCGCAAAGCCGTAAAAGTCGCAACGTGTCTTACGGCAACGCCCGATGTCATCAAAGAAGCGTCGAAATGGGGTGCCGACCTTATAATAACGCACGAACCGACGTATTATGAACACACCGACAACTTCATACCGTCCGAAATTGCCGATTTAAAGAAAGCGCTTATAGAAAAATGCGATATACCGATATGCAGATATCACGATCATATGCACTTTACAAAGCCTTGCGACCTTATCGCCGACGGTTTTCTCCGTGCCGTGAAGTGGGACGGTGAATTCGACGGTTCCGTCGGATTTACGCTCAAAGAAGCGAAAACGCCTGTGGAGATAGCAAAAGACGTTGAAAAGGCTCTCGGCATAAAACATGCGAGAATTGTCGGAAAAAGAGACGGAAAAATTACGAAAATCGGTCTCTTTCTCGGTCACCGAAGCGAAGACTGCTGGGGAGACTTCAAACGTCATCGCTCTTTTGAGCTTGCGATAGGAGGCGAATGGTGCGAGTGGCACGACGGTGAAATAATACGTGACGCCGCTCAGTTCGGAATACAACTCTCCGCCGTTATTCTCGGTCATGCGGCAAGCGAACGTCTCGGAATGAAAGCCCTTGCGGACGATATAAACCGTGATTTCGAAAAAGACGGTATCGAAGCGAAATATTTCGAATGCGAGGAACTCTTTACCTACGTCGACTGAAAGTAATTTCGGTTTTACACGAAGCTTTCCGCATACTCTTTGAGCGAAGTTTCACCCCGTTTGCGCAAAGCTTCGCACTTTTTAAACGGAACACTCCGCCACCGTATAAAGGCCTTAGGCGGTTTTATTCGGAGCTTTGCTCCCGCACCCCGTAAGTCTTTTAAAAACTTATGCGAAAATTCGAAATCGAGTAGGAGGCTACCCATTAATTGAGTAGCCGACCTCTCACACCA
>CAYXMB010000157.1:707-3823 GCA_964466085.1 uncultured Ruminococcus sp. | reverse complement strand
CGGAGGGCGCAGCCCTAAAGTCGAACGAAGTGAGACTTAACGGAACGTTTCAAGCGGAGAGGAAAAAGCGCTTGCGGTTTTTCGGCGGAGCGAAAACGGGACGTCGGCGCCGCTTGAAAGAGATAAAAATCCGCCCGGTAAAGGCGGTACGGGAATTCATAACGCCGCCGTTTTGCCAAAGCGTTATCACTGTGGGTGAACAGTATCATTCAACCGTTCAAAAGTTTTTGCGAGGCTTTTTTCAAAAAGCCGAAAAAGCCGAAAATTCGCTCGGCAGAAGCGGTACGGGAATTCATAACGCCGCCGTTTTGTCAAAGCGTTATCACTGTGGGTGAACAATATCATTCAACCGTTCAAAAGTTTTTGCGAGGCTTTTTTCAAAAAGCCGAAAAAAGCCGAAAAAGCGGTAAAGTCCCGTAAGACCTCACCGCTGTTATTTGTTGTCGGTTTATCGGCGGTTTGCCGTAGGCTGTCGATGCCTGTCGGCGATTTGCCGTCGGTTGCCGTAGACTGCTGTCGACTTGCAGTCGTTTGCCGTCAGTTTGCCGTCAGTTTGCCGTTTGATTTCCGACAAGTTCCAGATATTCTTCAAGGCACATATTGCCTTTCATAATCTTCTCGGCGGTATACCTGCCGACAAATCTGTAGTGCCACGGTTCGAATTCATAGCCCGTTACACTTTCCTTGCCTTCGGGGAAACGGATGATAAATCCGAATTTCCAACAATTCTCTTTAAGCCATGTATAAGCTTCCTCTTGTGCGAAAGCTTGGTCGGCAGAGCCCAAATTGTGCATATCGCAACAGAGTCCCGTCTGATGCTCGCTTGTTCCGGGTGCGGCGGAATAAGTCAAAACTTTGGCTTTGGCATCGTCATAGCCGAGTCCTTTCGCCATTTCCTGATTAATATAGGAATTGAACAGTTGACTCTGATAAGCATAGTCTCTGTAACCGCTTGTCACCGACAAATCGGTATATCCGCAAGCCCGAAGTTCCGTGAACATGGCCTCCAGCGCCATTTCCGCCGTCTTTACCATTCGTTGCGTTGCTCTGCCGTCCTGCCTTGTGTCTTTTACTTCAACAAGGTTTTCGGGTTCGAAAGTTTCGTCGACCGACGTCACCTTGTTAACAAGCACGAGATAGGGGGTTGCATCTTCGGGATTCATATATTCTTCGTATGCCGAAAGGTCGGAGTTGAAAGTTACCTCCGACGCCGTGCCGTTTATCGGATTTTTGACGCTGTCTTTCCCGTCTTCTCCGACGTCGGCTCCGTCAAGCGGATTTTTGAGTCCGTATTTGAGCTTGAATTCTTCATAAATCGCATTTCCGTTTTCGTCACGGATAACGTTACCGCTTGAATTTTTCGCAATTATGCGAGTTGCGCTCACATGCCGTCCCGAAACGGAATAAGAAATACCGCTTGTAAAGCAATCCATAATGTCATCCGACACCCAAAGTGCCGAATCTACGAAAACGGATTCCGACGACAAAACGACTTCGGTGCCGTTTACATCCGCCGACCTGCTTCCTATTTTAAAAATAACGTAGTTATCAACCGCCGTTCCCTCCGACGAGTCGTTCTCATCGCCCTTGCTTACCACGTATTTCAAGCTGTCTCCGTCACCCACCGTGTGAAAATCACAATATTGCGCAAGTGCGGTAAAGTTGATTCTGATATCCCCCGCGGGATTTGCGAGTTCCGCCGAAATTCCCGTGATATCGGTGCTTCCTATGGTATAGGAATAACTTTTCGACGCATCTTCGCCTTTTCCCCAAAAGACGCTTCGTAAAACGGCAAAGGCTATCGCCGCCGTTACCGCAATCGCAAGAGTGACTATTACCGTGTGGAATTTAACTCTCTTGAAAACAAGTCTGCGATGTCTCTTTCTGCGAATCTTTTCTTCGGCACGGCGCCTCGCCTCAGCCTTTTGACGCCTCTTTTCCGCAGCTTCGCGACGGGCACGCTCTTCCGCATCACGGCGCATCTTTTCACGCCTTATTTGCTCGCTGCTTGCCCTCTCACGCTCGGCTCTTTTGCGTCTTTCCCATTCTTCCTGCCTCATCTGCTCTCGGCGTATTTGTTCGCTTTGAGCCCTGTCACGCCTTATTTGTTCACGGCGCACGGCATCTTCTTCGGCTCTCGCACGCTGCGCCTCTTCACGCCTTATCCGTTCGTTACGTGCACGTGTTTCGTTTTCATAATAAAAACCCGTGTCGGCGTTTTTGCCTTGCCCGTATCCGACGTTCGTCCTTCGGGGATTTCCCGCCTGCGGACGTTCGTAAGGGCTTCTTCCGTATTTTTCAAAATAGGCCCTCTCGTAGCGTTTTCTCTGCTCGTCGCTCATGTTATAGGGCGAAAATCCGCCTGCGCCTCCGACCCCGTTTTGGTAACTTCCGTTCGGGAAAGCGTTTGCGCCACGTCCGTTTTTCGCATTCCGTGCAGTCCGTTCACGGGACGTTTCCGTATTTTGTTTCGGTGCGCCCTGCCTTGACGCTTCACGCCGTTCCGCTTCACGCCTTGCCGCCTCACGGCGCATCTGTTCGTGCCGTCTTTCTTCCGACTCACGGCGCTCCGACTCACCGTGTCGAAATTCGGCGTTTCCCGTCGCCTTTCTCTGCCTTTCGGCTTCCTTTTTTGCGGCTTCCCGTCGGAAATGTTCATGGCGAAATTGCGCCTCTCTTTCCGCTTTCTCACGTGAGGCTCCGCCGTTTTTTTGGGAGTGTGACGTATAATTAATATAGGGTGAATTCGCGGGATAAGCCCAACCGTCGTCTTTCTCTTTTTCGGCGTTTCGCCTTGCGCTGTACGGATTTCCGATTCTCCCGTCGACGTCGTATCCCCGTTCACGGCGCTCGCCACTGCGGGGATTTTCTCCGGCACGTCCGCTCTGTCTGTCGTATTTATCCATATATAATAAAATTCCTGTCGTTATTTTTTCGTTTCCGCTATCATGAAGAACGGGGACGTGGGAGAGTTCAGCATACGGAATTCTCCGATACAGTATTTAAAGCGGGACAAAGAGGCGAAATATTTTTCAAGCTCCTCCCCCTCAAGTGCGCCTTCCGGGTGACCGGGATATACCGCAACAAGCAAAATAGCATCCCTGTCAAGCATTTCA
>CAYXMB010000157.1:0-697 GCA_964466085.1 uncultured Ruminococcus sp. | reverse complement strand
AGTCGTTTTCCTCATTGTGGTGAGCGCTTTATTTCCGCTTCCCGGCATATATCCCAAATTGAAAGTTCCCGCCTTGATAGGCTCTTTGACGAAATCCGACGCTTTGTCGTGAGACGAACATATAAGGCGCCAGTTGTCGGGACATGCGCTTTCTCTCAAATGACGTGCCGTACTGCAAAGTGCCGCCGGCTGAATATCGAAAGCGGTGACCTTTCCGCCGTGCCCGACCGACTTTGAAAGAAATTCGGTATCGTACCCGTTTCCCATTGTGAAATCGACTGCGACGTCGCCTTCTTTCAGGTGAGACGAAAGAAAATATTTTTGAAGCGAAAGCAAGTCAACCATATTTTGCACCTCCGATTACAAACTCCAAATCATTTTATATTATAACTCTGCCGTCGCTTTTTGTCAACCGCAAAGCATCCGATGATTTTTTTGGGTGTAAAGTATTGCAATATTAAAGTCAATATGATAAAATATTAAATTGTAAGTTAAATGTAAGGAGTCTCGAAAATGAAATGGACATCGCTTAACGACCTTCGCGAAAGCTATCTTGCTTTTTTCGAATCAAAGGGACATCTCCGTCACGAGAGCTATTCTCTTATACCCGACGGGGACAAATCGCTTCTTCTCATCAATGCGGGAATGGCGCCCCTTAAAAAATATTTCACGGGCGAGGAAGAACCGCCCCGCCACC
>CAYXMB010000156.1:0-3857 GCA_964466085.1 uncultured Ruminococcus sp. | reverse complement strand
CAATATTTACAAAAAAATATAGCAAGTTGGTTCTAACCACTTGACTTTTTATAGGGGAGGATAAAAATGAGAAAAATCTTAGTTAAAACTACGGCACTGATTCTTTCGGTAATTATGCTTCTGTCGCTCTCCAACGGAATTTTCGCAATCGAAGATGCCGCAATCGTCGTTTCAAGCGCAACCGCAAAAGTCGGAGAAGAAGTTTCGGTAACTCTGTCTCTTGAAAAC
The DNA here is from genome assembly GCA_964466085.1 of uncultured Ruminococcus sp. Lineage (GTDB taxonomy): Bacteria > Bacillota > Clostridia > Oscillospirales > CAG-272 > RUG14199. The sequence goes on along the minus strand of CAYXMB010000156.1, from coordinate 3,629 downwards.
AATCCGGGACTCGTTTCGATGACTTTGAGAGTAAGTTGGGACAGCAGTGCGCTCACACTCACAAAAGTTACAGACGGCGGAATAATAGGAGCTACGGCTCATAAGCCCGAACTCAAAACACCGTATACTCTCGTATGGGTAAACGATATGGCAACAACGAACTTCACCGAAGACGGAGTAATCGTTACTTTGACTTTCGAAGTTTCGGAAAGCGCCGAAGCCGGAGAATATCCGATTACGGTATCTTATGACTACGACAATTACGATATTTATGACAAAGACGTCGAGCTTGTCAAATTTGAAGTCAAGAGCGGTGCCGTAACGGTAGGAGACGGCAGCACCTCTGCACTCGGCGATGTTAACGGTGACGGATTAATTACAAGCATTGATTTAGTTTACCTCAAATATTACCTTGAGTGTACATACGGCGATGACGATATAGTGTTCGAAAATGCCGACATAGACGGAAACGGTATAATTACATTTTCCGACTTAAAACTTCTGAGAAAGATTCTTGTCGGAAAAGATTAACTAAAAACCCTGCGGCACGGGTTTCAAAAGCTTTGCCCGTGTCGCAAAACATTTCGCATTTTAATCAAAACGGTGAAAACGGTTTTCTCCGTATAGCATTCACTGTTCTTTATCATTAAAATAAAAAAGGAGTATTAATATGTTGAAATTCGGCAATATTCAAAAGGGGATAACGGCGTTAATTTTAATGCTGTCAACGCTCGTATTTCTCGGCGCATGCGGCTTCGGTTCTTCCGATAATAAGGACAGCGGCGCGGCAGACGAAAAAGATTTCGAATCGGTTGAATCGCACGAAGAAACCGTTGGAAATTCCTCGATGAATGAAACGAATAAAGAAATTATCGGAGATTCAAAATTGGTCGGCGCCTGGTCATTAGTTTCTTTGGATAATCAAGGCGACTATACCGGCGGTATTGTTTATGGATACGATGCGGACCTTTATATAATGTATAACGGTCAATGCTACGGTTCGTTGATTGAGTCCCTTTACAATCTTGAAGATGGCGGTGATTGGATAAATCCTGCGGCTGCAATTGATGCTAAAAACGGTGAATTCACATTTAAAGATGTGTCTGTAAACGGTGATGCTGCAATAGAATTAAAAGCTGCATATACAATCGCCGATATAGAAAAATCAAGTGTTTCCGAGCGTGAAGAAATAAATGTGTTCTACCGTGATGCTAAGGACGATCAACTCACGATTCACTTTACGGGTTCGTTAAAAGTCGGGCCTACAGATGTGAGAAGCATTGACTTCACAGCGGTTTACGAAAAAGAAGGAATATCTTCATTTGAAAACGAAGGAATTCTCTGGGCCGCTATGGTTGGGGAATGGAAAGACAATTACGGAAACAAGTGGACGTTTGCGCCGAGAAAAGAAAACGAAGATCTCGGCTTTACAATGATTTCTGACGGTAAAGAGTATGAAGGGGTGTCCGATGAATACGTTGCCGTTAGCATCGGTTCATATGAAATAGATGATAAAATAGTTTATCTTATGAATTTTAATTACAAAGATGATGATATGAGCGATATTTACCGTGCGAAAATTATTTCGTTTGACGGAAGTGAACTTTGCCTGGAACAAAGCAACGGACAATCGCTTGTTTTTTCGAAATAAATTTAATTATTTTGAGAAAACCGTTGCGGGTATAATTTAATACTTGTAAAGCGGAATTATTTTAAAGGGGCCGGGTCGGAAGCTTTTAAACAAGCAACCGACTCAGCCCTTTTTCTTTATTTTCTCCGACGCAAGCGTCGCAAGATTGCAAAGCAGATCTCTTAGCGATTTTATTATTCTTTCAAAAACAAAGCAAGGAACTGTTTTGGTAGCTCCTTACTTGCTTTGTAAAAGGCTGTCTATTGCTCTATACCCTTACTAATTCGCATAAAAGACATGAACTCTCATCACGGACTTCTTTCGGGTCGTTTCCATATTCAATGCCCGTTTCCGATTATGTTAATTAATAAATATGCTTGTAAGTTCTGGGGAACTGGAGTACGTCACGAATATTGTTAACACCTGTCACATACATGACCAGTCGGTCAAAGCCCAAGCCGAAACCGCTGTGCTGAACGGTTCCGAACTTACGCAGGTCGAGATAGTTTCGATAGTCTTCCAATTCCATATTTCTGATTCGCATAGCCTCAACCAGCTTATCATAATCGGTCTCCCTTTCACTGCATCCAATGATTTCACCGATGCCGGGAACAAGCAAATCAGTAGCCGCAACCGTCTTATTGTCCGGATTTTGCTTCATATAGAACGACTTGAGTTCTTTGGGAAAGTTAACTACAAAAACAGGGGATTTGAAAACCGTCTCCGTCAAATAGCGCTCATGTTCGCTTTGCAGATCGTCGCCCCATTTAACGGGGAAAACAAAATTGCCGTTGTTTTCCGAAAGTATTTTGATTGCTTCGGTGTAATCCACCTTTGCGAAATCACTTTCGACAACATTCTTCAATTTGTCCAAAAGACCGTTTTCGGTGAATTTGTCGAAAAAAGCAATTTCTTCGGCGCAATTAACCATAGCGTCACGGATGACGTACTTGATGAAGTCTTCGGCAATATCAATAATCTCGTCAATATCGACGAAGCAAGCCTCAGGTTCAACATGCCAGAATTCGGCAACATGGCGAGTGGTGTCGCTGTGTTCGGCACGGAAAGTCGGACCGAAAGTATAGATACGGCCAAGCCCGCCGACAGCCGCCATTTCGCCTTCCAGCTGGCACGATACCGAAAGTCCGGCTTTGCAGGAGAAGTAATCCTGATCAAAATATTCTTCTTCGGTCTTGCACGTTGCATTCCACGGTTGCGTCGTAATTCTGAACATCTCACCCGCACCCTCGCAGTCGCTGTTCGTGATAATCGGAGCGTGCAGATACTTGTATCCGTGTTCGGTAAAATACCGGTGAATAGCATATGCCAAACGTGCTCGAACACTGAAAACAGACTTAAAAAGATTGGTTCTGGTACGAAGATGAGGAAGGGTTCGCAGAAATTCCACGCTGGTACGCTTTTTCTGCAACGGATAGTCTGCAGGACATCCGCCGAGAATTTCCAAGTCGGTAACTTCCAGTTCAATGCCGTTGCGCTCAGATGCAACGATCGTACCGGTTGCAGTCAAAGAAACACCAATAGACATGGCGGGTTTGATTTGTGTTGCGAACTCTTCTGCCGTGTAATTATCACGATTAATAGTCAGCTGAAGGTTCTTCAACGATGTGGTTCCGTCATTGAGCTGGATGAAAACCATAGGCTTAACATCCGCACTCGTTCTGACCCATCCGCAAACAGTTACAACACTTCCGCAATAAGCGGATGCATTATTAAATAATTCCGATATATCAACGTGTTTCATAAAAACTCCTTCCGGGCGCAAAAGCAATCATAAGTATACTTACTCTATTATTTATTACATTTTAATATATCATTGTTTTTTGAAATTGTCAATAGCAAAATAATCAATTCACCAAGTGACTTATGTATAGTGAATTCCCAAATAAAATTCCATAGCGGAAATTGAGGTGGAATTCAGTGTAAGAATTCACGTTAAAAAATTGCAGTAAATTTTCAAAGTAAATGCAACTTCTAAATT
>CAYXMB010000155.1:0-3888 GCA_964466085.1 uncultured Ruminococcus sp. | reverse complement strand
CACCGTCGCAGCATTGACGGCTTCGCAAAAATGCCCTTGCAAGCAAGCATTTTCGCTTCATGGTTTAGTAATTGCACAACAAGTTTTTAATTCATATCAAAACGAAACCGAAAACGGTATTGAAAGGGATTCTTATGAAAGATATCGAGAAACTTTTGAGAGAAAAATTCGAAAATAAAAAGACTGTTCTTCTCGGTGCGGGAGTATCGAATATGCCTCTTGCCGAATTTCTCGCAGACTTCGGAGCGAAAGTCGAAGTCAGAGACAAAAAAAGCGAAAAAGAGCTCGGAGAAAACGCCGAAAAGCTTAAAAAAAGCGGAGCATCTCTTGTTACGGGAGAGGGGTATCTCGATAATATAAGCGCCGATTTCGTATTTCGCTCTCCGGGATTCAGGCCCGATATCGAACCGCTTTTGAAAGCAAAGGAAAACGGTGCCGAAATCACAAGTGAGCTTGAACTTTTCTGTGAAATACGCCCGTCTTATCTTATAGGCATTACGGGAAGTGACGGAAAAAGCACGACAACAACCGTTATAAGCAAAATTCTCGAAAAAGAGTATGAGGGTACGGGGAGAAAAGTTTATCTCGGAGGAAATATAGGATACCCTCTTTTGAATCGGGTTTGCGAAATGGATGAGACGTCATTTGTTTCATGCGAAATGTCAAGTTTTCAGCTTATGAGCATTAAAAATCCCGTAGATGTTGCGGTTATAACCAATATTACACCGAATCATCTCAATTGGCATACGGGTATGGATGAGTACATTGAGGCAAAGGCCAATATTTTAAAGGGCGCAAAGCGTGCGGTGCTCAATTTCGGCAACGAAATAACGAGAAGGCTCGGCGAAAAGTGCAGCTGCCCCGTAACTTATTTTTCAAAATATCCGATTGATTTGTCAAAGCTTAAAGAAAAGGACAGCTGTATAACGCTTGAAGGGGACCGTATCATACGTTTTTCCGAAGAAAGCGGTGAAAAGCGTGAAATTATGAAAAAAGGGGATATTCTGATTCCCGGACTTCACAATGTTGAAAATTATATGGCGGCATGTGCCGCTCTTTCGGGACTTGTCGGTGACGAAAGCATAGTATCCGTTGCGAAAAATTTCGGCGGTGTCAAGCACAGATTCGAGCTTATTCGGGTCAAGGACGGCATATATTTTTACAACAGCTCAATAGATTCTTCGCCGACAAGAACTGCGGCGGCGCTCTCGGCGCTGAACGATAAACCCGTAAATCTGATATGCGGCGGATATGACAAGAATATTCCCTTCGAGCCGCTTGCCGAAGCCATAGCGCATCACGGAAACGTGAAAAGCGTTATCTTAACCGGCGCAACGGCGGAAAAGATATTCGATACAATATGCCGTTGTCGGGATTTTGACCGTGAGAAAATCAAAGTCCGCATCGAAAAAGATTTTGAAAGTGCGGTAAGACTTTCGGCATCTTTCGCAACAAGCGGAGATGCGGTACTTCTTTCGCCCGCATGTGCAAGCTTTGATGCATTCCCGAATTTTGAAAAGCGGGGAGAATTTTTCAGCGAGATTGTGCGCAGCATATAGTTTTTGCCCAAAAAAGCCTCTTTGAGCCGAATTTTACGCTCAAGGAGGCTTTCTTTTATGATAAAAGTCGGAATTATCGGATACGGTGAAGTCGGAAAAGGAGTCGAGTCGGCACTTCGGGCAAACCCCGACACCGTACTTAAAGCGATTTTCACAAGTCGGGACGTTAAATCTTTAGGCGTCGATAAAAAAGGCTTCGGGATATATCCTTACGCCGCAATGCGGGATTTCGAAAATGAGATTGACGTTATGATAAACTGCGGAAGAAGTTCCGATACTCTCCCCCTTACAACTCCCGAGACGGCAAGGCGATTTAACGTTGTCGACAGTTACGACATTCATGCGTCCGCTAAGGAACACATGGAAAAAGTCAACCGTGCATCCGTCGAAGGCGGAAAGGTATCGATAGTTTCGGCAGGATGGGATCCCGGTATTTTTTCGCTTGAAAGGCTTTATATATCGTCTGCCGTACCGCACGGATCGTGCTTTACCTTTTGGGGAAAAGGAGTCAGCAGAGGGCACACAAGCGCTCTTAAAAAGGTTGAAGGCGTTGCCGATGCCGTGCAATATACTGTGCCGTCAAGCAAGGCTTTACAAGATGCCGAAGAAGGGAGAGTTCTCTCCTTTTCGGAAAAAGAAATGCACATAAGAGAGTGTTTCGTTGTTCCCGATATCGGCGCCGATAAAGAAAAAATCGAGGCGGAAATAAAAAACATGCCGAATTATTTTGCGGGATACGTCACAAAAGTTCACTTTGTAACGGAAAAGGAGCTCAAAGAAAAATATTCATGTAATGCTCACGGCGGTTGCGTTATCGGGTACGGTACAACGGGAGAAAACTCTCCATGCAAAGTAAAATACTCTCTTTCGCTTGCTTCAAACGCCGAATTCACCGGAAATGTTCTCGTGTGCTATGCAAGAGCGGCATACAGACTTCACAAAAAAGGAGAGACGGGTTGCCGATGTGCACTTGATATTCCGCCGATTCTTCTTACCCCGCTTTCACGCGACGAGGCGATAGAGCGGTATTTGTGATACCGAATTCAAAATTTCGAAGTTATACTTTTCGCCGTCTTCCGACGGCGAATCGAGTAGGGCGGAATAAAACGCCCTCTCACACCACTGTGCGTGCCGTTCGGCACACGGCGGTTCAGTTCAAAATTAAATACGCGCTTTAGCATAATAATCCGAAAGACTGATTGAGCCTCGCTTAGTCAGTTTTTCTTTAAATATCGCTTTCTTTACAGCAGGCATTTTGTTCGCTACCATATACCTTTTGCAAGTCGTTTTCGAGTTCATCGGTAACTACGCCTCAGTGGACTTTCACCACAGAGCATTGATATGCCCGTCATACCAAAACACGGCGGTCGGGTAAATCCTGCCGCCGTATTGTCATCTGCCGCATCCCGACGTAAAAAGCCGAGAGTGAATTTTGCCCGAAAGTGAATTTCGGGTTTTGAAAATCAGTCATCGAATTGATTAAAAACAACGGAATATCTTGATTGCCATGCTTCTTCGATAAGAGATGCACGGTCGATTTTTTCTTCTTCCGCAATTACGTTTTCGAGAACGGGCTGTGTTTTCGGATGACGGGGTGTGAAAACCGTACAGCAGTCCTCATAAGGAAGAACCGAAGTTTCGAAAGTTTCGATTTTTCTCGAAATATCGACGATTTCGTTTTTATCCATTCCGATACACGGACGGAAAACCGGAATATCGCTGACCGCATCGGTTACGCAAAGCGCTTTGAGCGTTTGGCTTGCAACCTGTCCGAGACTTTCACCCGTTATAATTGCCGGTATCCCGTTTTCTTTTGCGAGTTTCACCGCAAGTTCCATCATAAAACGGCGAAGAAGGAGAGTAAAATAGTCCTCGTCACAGTTGTCACGAAGCATTTCCTGTATATGGGTTAAAGAAATCACGTGAACTCTGATTCGTCCCGTATATTCCGTAAGCTCTTTTGCGAGTTTAAAAACTTTTTCTCTTGCCCGTTCGCTTGTATAAGGAAAACTTTCAAAATGCAAGGCGTCGATATACATGCCGCGCTTTGCCATCATATAACCCGCAACGGGAGAATCGATTCCTCCCGAAAGAAGGAGAAGTCCCCGTCCCGCACTTCCGAGAGGGTTTCCGCCGGCTCCTTTTTCCTGACCGGCGTGGATATATGCTCCCTTGTCTCGAATTTCTATGCGGACTTCGATTTCGGGATTATGAAGGTCCACTTTGAGTTTCGGCATTCGTGAGAGGATAACTCCGCCGATTTCGGCGGCAATTTCGGGACTTTTCAGCGGAAAGGTTTTGTCGCTTCTCTTCGCAACGCACCTGAAAG
>CAYXMB010000154.1:0-3897 GCA_964466085.1 uncultured Ruminococcus sp. | reverse complement strand
GCTTTCCCTGCCCGAAAACTCATAAACGTTTTTTTCGAAAGGAACGGTATAGCTGAATTTTCTCACAACTTCGGCAATGACGTTGCCTTTTGCCCTTTCGAATCTCAGCCTGTCCTCACCCGACGTCATAACGCAACCGATGAGCAAATCGCCCTTTGAAACTTTATCCCCGACGGAAACGCACGGTTTGCCCTCCTCGACCTCGACAATGACGACTTTTCCGTTTTCGGAGGCCACAATGTTACAAAGTCCCTCTTTTGTCGTATCGTCTCCTTTTTCAAGTTCCCTGACCTCGACATGGGCATAAGTTCCTTTCATGTTAACGGAAATCCAGCACAAATCGTCGTTCGATATAAGATAATCTCTCCTCAGATTGTCGAAATCTGTTTTACCGATAAAAGTACCGTACCCGAATCCGAGCTCACTCAAATTTTCGATGATTTGCATTTCGTCGACCTTTTCGTTTCCGCTGACCTCCATGTGCCAAACGACTTTTCCCGACAGAGATACAATTGCGGCAAAAAGCAAAACTCCGATATAAATCCCGACTCTTTTTCCGTATTTTCCGAAAATAAAAGGAATTCCCTTTTCGGAAAGAATTTCCGTATCGATTCCGTTCTTTTTTGCGAAGTCGAGACATTTTTCAAAATCACGTTTCGAAAAAACAAAAACGTTGTCGGATTTTTTTACCGTTTTGAATTTATATTTTTCTTTGAAAACAAACGTCATAAATTCCGACACATTGCCGCATATTCTTATTTTTACACAGCCCAAAACGAAAAAAACAATAAAAGATATCACTTGCAAAACTCCGTTGAGGTAATATATCCGACAACCGACATCTGACCGTTCAGAAGATTTTCGATTTTCAAATCTTTTCCGGTTACGGCGGCGGTACAGCCGTAACATTCAAGCACGATTTTTTCTTTTCCGTAATCTTTTATTTTTTTGCATCCCGTAATGTAAATTCCCTTAAACGGCACCGTCTCGAATCTCGTTTCGGCAAAAAAATTCAAATTGCGAATTCCTTTTAAAAATGAATTTGAGCGTTTTTTCAAGTATTATTTTCCTCCTACACCCGTAATTATTAAATGATATGTTTAAAAAAATCTCATAATGCCGAAGGAGGCAAAATGAAAAAAGCACTCGAAAACGCCGCTTACGCAACACTCTGCTGTTTTGCGGCGATAATTCTCATATATCCCGAAATATCCGAAAACGCAATTCTGAGCACATTAAGAACGACTGTGAGAGGGGTTGTTCCGTCGCTTTTCCCGTTTATGGTGATTTCGTCGATGCTGTGCGATTTACCGACGCCCGCTCTTTTAACGAAAATAGCTTCGCCTTTTTGCGAGCTTCTCCGTATTCCGAAAATATACGCAACGTCGCTTGCGGTCGGCAATCTGTGCGGATTTCCCGTCGGTGCGTCCTCCGTATCGGAAATCGCGATAAAATACGGAAACGAAAAAAAGACGGCGCTGAGGGCCGCCGTAATTTCAAACAACGTAAGCATTTCTTTTGCCTGTGCTTTCGTCGGCTCGGTTTTGCGGGGAGGAAAGAAAGCCGCTCTCGTTTTGTGGGTGTGTCAGCTTGCGGCGTCTTTTTCGGTGTGCGCTTTAAGCTCGCTTTTTTGTAAGAAAGAAGCCGAAAACAAGCAAGAATACCCAAATACCGAATATAACATTCCGCTTTCGGAATCGTTTGCGAATTCGGTTGTCAAAGCGGCCGAGAGCTCACTTTCGATAGCGTCGTTCATCTGCTTTTTTTCGGTTATATCGGCTTATATATCAAGTCTTGCCGCCAAGACGGGAAACATATTTTCGGAATATTTCTTTTCTTTCCTACTCGAAATTTCTTTCGCATGCGAAAAATCGTCCGAGCTTGATTTTCCGCTCTGTGTCGTGATATGCGCTTTTTGCATGGGATTTTCGTGTATATGCGTTATATTTCAAAGTTCGGTTTTTCTGAACCGTGCGGGAATTTCGGTAATGTCTTTTTGCGCAATGAAGTTTCTTCAAGGCATTATATCGGCGCTTTTCGCATACCTTGCATTTCGCTTTATAAAATTCGACTTCGAAACGGCAACCGTCGGTGCCGTATTCGATGCTCAAATTCCGTTTATAATCGTTTCGCTTGTATTGATTGTGATTTATTTTTTCGCAATTACGAAGAAACGTTAAACTTGTACTTGATTTCGGACGGCTTTTCGGTTATAATTAATCTGTTATAATATTTTCATGGGAGTATCTTATGAAAAACAAAAAGAAAGATTTTGAAAAACTGTGCGTCTATTGCGAGCGTGCGATAAAAATCAACGGCGACGACCGTGTTTTATGCACAAAGCGCGGAATTGTTCCGGCAATGTATAAATGCGGAAAATACAGATACGACCCGTTAAAGCGAATCCCGCCGAGACCTACGGTAATCGAACCTCTCGAATACATCGATATCGACGAAGAAACGTAGAAAGCAAGCACGACGACAAAAAGAAAAGACTATATAAGCGGAGGAAAAACAGTGATTATAGCACTCGAAGAAGCAAAATATACCCTGTCGGGTTTTGAAGGAAAAATCAAGGAGCTCGGAAGCGCTCTCAGAATCGACGAGTTGAGAGGCGAAGCCGAAGAACTTGAAAAAAAGACGGCGGTCGAAGGATTTTGGAACGATGCCGAAAATTCCGCCAAAATACTCAGAAATATAAAGCAAGTCAAAGCGAAAATCGAAAATTTCGAAAAACTTTCTCAAAGAGTCGAAGATGCGCTTGTTCTTTGCGAAATGGGAATCGAAGAAAACGACGAAAGCGTTGTCGACGAAGTCGTTTCGGAAGTTGACGCAATAACGAAAGAAGAAGAAAGACAGCGTATCGAAATTTTGCTTTCGGGCGAATATGACAGAAACAATGCAATATTGAGTTTTCATCCGGGTGCCGGCGGTACCGAAGCGCAAGACTGGGCTTTAATGCTCTACCGTATGTACACGAGATGGGGTGAAAAACACGGTTACAACGTAAAACTCATAGATTGGCTTGACGGCGAAGAAGCGGGCCTTAAATCGGCGACGATAATGATAGAGGGAATTAACGCTTACGGATATTTAAAGAGCGAAAACGGCGTTCACCGCTTAGTCAGAGTATCTCCTTTCGATTCATCCGGAAGAAGACATACTTCTTTTGCGTCTGTTGAAGTTATGCCCGAATTCGAAGATGACAATTCGATTGAAATAAAAGACGAAGAACTTGAAATTACGGCTCACCGCTCAAGCGGTGCCGGCGGTCAGCACATAAACAAAACGGACTCGGCAATCAGAATTCTCCATATCCCGACCGGAATCGTTGTCGGCTGTCAGACGGAACGCAGTCAGCTTCAAAACAAAGAAACGGCAATGAAAATGCTGAAAAGCAAACTCATGGAAATAAAAGAGCGTGAAAAGCTCGAAAAAATCGACGATATCAAAGGCGTTAAAACAAATATCGAATGGGGTGCCCAAATCCGTTCTTACGTTTTCATGCCCTATACGCTCGCAAAAGACACAAGAACCGGCTTTGAGGACGGAAATATACAAGCCGTAATGGACGGCGAAATCGACGGTTTTATAAACGCATATCTCAAAATGAACGCGGCAAAATAACCGATGAAGAAAGAAATATCAAGGCAGGCGCCGTCGTGCGTTTTCGAAGGCATGACTTCCGTAAGAGCCGTTCTGAAAGGTTTTGATATGGGAGTCAATAACCGAAAGATTGAAAAAATTCTCATTGACAAAAACCGTGAGACGGCAAAATTCAAAGAGATTTCGTATCTTCGCTCCGTGCGTGAAAAATACGGTTTTGATATCGAAAGCGCAAAAAGCGAGGAAATTGCCGAAATTACAACGGGAACAAGTCACGGCGGAATCGTTGCG
>CAYXMB010000153.1:0-3928 GCA_964466085.1 uncultured Ruminococcus sp. | reverse complement strand
CGCATTATGATTTCCGAAAACATAATAATTTTCGAGCTTCGACGTGTCGAAATAAATATTTCCGCCCGCCTCGTAAGCGTAACCTTTTTCGATAAGTTTCGATATCATTTCGATAAATTCCGGAACGCAACTTGTTGCGGGTTCGACGACATCGGGCTTTTTGATATTGAGTTTTTCGCAGTCGGCAAAAAAAGCATCGGTATAATAAGCGGCGATTTCCATAACCGTTTTATGTTCTCTTTTTGCGCCCTTGAGCATTTTGTCCTCGCCCGTATCGCTGTCGCTTGACAGGTGACCGACATCGGTTATATTCATCACTCTTTTAACTTCGTTTCCTTCATAGCGAAGAAATTTTTCGAGAACGTCTTCCATGATATAGGAACGCAAATTTCCGATGTGAGCGAAATGGTAAACGGTAGGTCCGCACGTATACATTCTGACCTTTCCCGCTTCTCTCGGCACAAATTCACCGACTTTTCTCGTGAGAGTATTATAAAGTTTCATTTTCTTCTCCTGTATTGACTAATCCGACGTCTTCGCCGAATTTTTTTGTTCTTCCGTTCAGTGCGAAAAACGCCGCGAAAAGCGCAACCGTAGCCGCCGCCGATGCCAAAAGAATTAAAGCATATCCCGTGTAATTCATATCCGGAATCAGCGACACCAAATACGAAGCGAGATTAAAACCTATATGAACGCAGACCGAAGCCGTAAGAGAACCCGTTTTTTCGTTTACAAATATAAGCACAAGTCCCAAGAGAGACGTGTAAACGAATGATATCGTATTCCCGTGTGCCACTCCGAAAAGCACCGACACGGCAAGAGCGGAAAACCAAATCGGCGTCGTTTTTCTCAAAGTGCGGTACATAAATCCTCTGAATACAAGTTCTTCGACAATGGGAGATATCAAAACGACGGACAGCCATTCGATAACCGCATTCCCCTCTCCGATAAACGAATAGAGACTTTCGTATTCTTCGGCAAGACTTTCCGAAACCGGAATAAATGCCATTGTCAGACTTGTGAAAAAGTTGAGGGCAATACCGATTGCCACGAGAATTAAAGCGCTGAATCCGATTTTGTTTTTTATTCCGACGGCATCAAAAAAACTTTTTTTTCGAACGGTCGAAATTATAAAAAGGAAAACGGCTGTCAGAATTCCCGATACAATCGAAATAAGACAAATGTTTCCAAATGTTATCTCCGTCGCACGGTTTACCATTTCTTCGATTTCGCCGCCCGACGTGCCGAAAACAAGACAGAGAATCAAGAAAGCTACAGAGGTTATAACTTGAACTGCTTCGAAAAGAGCAAAATACGCACACGCTTTCAAAGTCGAAACGAGAACACTCCCGACGGTTGAAAACTTCGGAGCCGCCTCGCCGCACACGTTGCAAAACTTATGCTCATCGGGATACTTGTTCGAGCATCTTTTACATTTTTTCATTAATCCGCTCCCTTCTTATTTTATATGATTATATAACATATTACACGAAAATTCAATACCGAAAAGAAAACTTTCGATAACAGAAGACTTTATCGCGGATATTTGCCGATAAATTTCACGTTTCCGTCGACTCCGCTTTTGCCCGATATCGGCGGCCCGGCTTCTCAGAGCGGCAATGCATGCGGCTTTTAAGCCATTCTTCCTTTGTCATTATGTTCACATGTCCCACCCTGATTTCATTCATCAGCGGAACGGGAACGCCGTCACAGGTGTGGTGATAAGCAAATCCGAGCTTTTCCTGCACCCGTCTTGATTTTTCGTTTCCGTTGTAGTATCCGCACCAAACTTTCGTAATTTTCAAATCCTCAAACGCATGTCGCAAAATTTCGCATGACGCTTCCGGAATATATCCTCTGCCCCAAAAAGGTTTGCCGAGCCAATAGCCTAACTCACATTCATCGTCACGACAGGTCATATCCGTGTGACCGTTCATTCGAAGTTCAATACAGCCGATTGCTTTGCCGTTTTCTTTTTCGCATACGGCATAACATTCGGGACCGTTCAGTACGTTTTGAATGACGAAAAGACTTTCCTCAACCGATTTATGCGGTTGCCAGCCGGCAGAGGGACCGACTGCGGGATCTTTCGCATATTCGTAGAGATTCTCCGCATCGGTTTTATTCCACGCTCTGAGAACAAGTCTTTCCGTCTTGAGAATTTTCCCCGTTATCCAAGCATCCGAAAAAGCCGTTTGTTCCGGCGTATGGAACCGATGCTCTCCGTTTTCCGCTACGGTAAGATTTGCTCCGTGCGCTTTTGCAAAACCGACTGCGGTTTCCATATCTGTCAAATTATCTTTTTCTCCATACAAAATTTCCGTCGGCACGTTCCAACGGACAGGGTGACTGCGAACGTAAGAGAGATATTCCCACGAGAGGGTTTCTCCGGAGTCCGTCGCAATCGTTCCCCTTTTGCGCAAATCGTCTTCGGAAACGTTTGCCCGCATCATCATATCGCATATCAGTTTTTCCATATCCGCGATAGGCGAGATAAAATATGCCTTTGCGATTTTTTCCTGCGGCATGGCACATACGGAAAAATATGCGCCTATGCTGTCGGCAATCAGAATAACTTTTCCGTATTCCGCCGAAAGTTTTTTAAAAGTTGCGGGGAATTCCGATTTTGCCTCAAGAGGCGTTTCGGCTTTATAATCAAATCCCGCAACGTCGCAATCCGGGAAAAGCGATTTATAATGTTCGGCTTCCCCCGACGTGCCGCCTTTGCCGTGAACGTACAGAACCAAAGTATCTTTCGGCATTTTTAAACGTCACCTTCCGTTCTTTCATCGATATTTTCAAGACTTTTCACTCGTATTCCGCAAGCTCTTTCTTATATTTCAAAAAAGAGCGGTCAAGAGGCACACCGGAAACGGCACCGATTTCTTCGAAAGTCAGAGTGATACAGCTCTTATTGCGGTTTCTCACACATTCCCAAAGCCGTTCGTATTTGCTCATTGCGACTTCCTCCTTTTTCGGCTGTAAATTACGTATTCATAACAAGTGTTATAAAACGGCATTTTCATTATACTCTCCGACGGCGCAAAGTCAACGGAATTTGCGAAAAAATATTCCGCAAGCGTTTATTTACAAAAAGAGCGATAAAATAAAAAATCAAATTTGCGGTGGATTTGAAATGAAAGAATACAAAACGGAAATTCTTAATCCCGGCGGCAGATTTAAGCCCCGACGTTTCGAGTCGGCGTACGTCGAAAACGTTATAAACGAATACGTTTCAAAAGGTTGGCAACTTCAACAAATCGTATCTCCCGACGACGGTCCCGCCTCACTTGCGGGCGTGTTTTACAGAGAAAAATAACGGGAGTTTCGAAAAAGTCCCGTGAAATGCGGTTTTCGAAGTAAAAGGGTGCGGTTGCAAACGGTCGTGCCGAAACGAACAAAAAGCCACCCGCGCTCGTTTTGCTTTCGTGCAAAAGGGCACAGGCGGCTTTTTCATGCGAATTATTTATCGTTTAATTTCCACTTTGTGTAAAGGATAGAACTCAAAAGATCTCCCTTGTCGTAAAGCTGATAGTAAACGGTTATGAGGGAGCCGTCGGGGAGCTCCGCCGTTGCGGGATAACCCATATCTCCGAGTGCGTCGGAGTACAGTACATAATCTTCGCTCCACGTTTCGCCGTTGTCATAGCTTACGGCGGCTCTTTCTTCACGTCCGCCGTTCGGCGTTCCGTCTCCTCTGTTCGCATAAGAACATATGACGGCTCCCGACGAGTGAACCATGAGGTGCGGAGGAAGTCCGTTTACTCCTATGCAATGAGGTTCCGACCACGTAAATCCGCCGTCATCGGAGAAGGTCGTGTATACGGTGTTCGTAGGATCCATCGGTGCGGGTCTGCAATGTACTCTCATTGCTCCGAGAAGTCTGCCGTTCGGCAATTCGACAACGTGGGGCTCATGGACGAAATCG
>CAYXMB010000152.1:0-3941 GCA_964466085.1 uncultured Ruminococcus sp. | reverse complement strand
TATATAACATCCATGATCTGATGGAAATGTGCAAAAAATCGGAGTGTGAAGAAACCGCCGAGACTGCAAACGCCGCAATAACCGAAATCGCGGTACCGAACTACGGCGAATACGAAGAAATTTCGATGTCCGGAGTTCGCAAGGCAATTTCGCGTTCAATGCACGCATCTCTCAGCGAAATGGCGCAGCTTACTCTTAACAGCTCGTTTGACGCTACGGCTATGATGAAGTACAGAGCCGAGCTCAAAGCCGGCAGCGAGGCAATGGGGCTTCCGAAAATATCGATAAACGATATGATAATGTTTGCAGTCAGTCGTGTTCTCGTTAAATATCCGGATATAAACGCAACGCTTAAAGACGACAAAATCAGAAAATATAAGCATGCCAATATAGGTCTTGCCGTTAATACCGACAGAGGTCTTCTCGTTCCCACGATATTCGGATCCGACACCATGTCGCTTGCTCAAATAGCGAAAGCCGATGCCGCAGCTGCCGCAAAGGCAAAAGAAGGCTCGCTTTCTCCCGATGAAATGAGCGGAGGAACGTTTACGGTTTCAAATCTCGGCGTTTACGGAATCGAGAGCTTTACTCCCGTTATTAATCCGCCGCAAGTTGCGATTCTCGGCGTTTGCGCCGTTACGAACAGAGTGAAGGCCGACGGAAGCGTTTATCCGGCAATGGGTCTTTCCCTTACGATAGACCACAGAGCCATAGACGGGGCACCTGCCGCCGCATTCTTGAAAGAACTTTGTACGTCTCTTGAGAATTTCGGTCTTCTCCTTGCAAAGTGAGGTAATTATGGCTTTTGATCTTATAATATTGGGAGGCGGTCCCGCAGGGTACAATGCCGCCGAAAGAGCCGCAAAAGGCGGATTTAAAACCCTTCTTTTCGAAGAAAGAGCTCTTGGCGGAGTATGCCTGAACGAGGGATGTATTCCCACAAAAACGCTTCTCAACTCGGCTAAAATTTACGAATCTGCCGTGCACGGAGAGGCATACGGTGTAAAAATTTCCGGTGCGACAATCGACCATGCGGCTGTTGTCGAAAGAAAAAACAAAGTGGTAAAAACGCTTGTTTCGGGCGTCGGCGCAAAAATGAAGGGCGCCGGTGTTACGGTTGTAAACGGAACTGCAAAAATTGCGGGCAAGAGCGCCGACGGTTTTACCGTTGAGTGCAACGGTGAAAAATACGGTGCCGCAAGGCTTCTTATATGTACGGGAAGCGAAGCGGCAATTCCTCCGATTAACGGGCTTGCCGCAGCGGTTGAAAAAGGTTTTGCGGTGACAAACCGTGAAATTCTCGACCTTAAGGATGTGCCGAATCGCATCGTCGTAATAGGCGGCGGTGTAATCGGGCTTGAAATGGCATCGTATTTCAACACTTTGGGCTCCGAAGTAACGGTTATAGAAATGCTTGATAAAATTGCGGGCCCGACCGACAGAGACATATCCAAAATACTTCAGACGAATTACGAAAAGAAGGGCGTTAAATTTATTCTCGGCGCCGGAGTTTCGTCGGTTGATTTCGAGAACCGAAAAGTCGAATATAAAATCGGTGACAGCACGGAAAGCGTAAAATGCGATCTTGTTTTGGTGAGTACGGGCAGACGTGCCAGAACGAAAGATATCGGAATCGAAAAACTCGGTGTGCTCACAAATCGAGGTGCCGTTATAACCGATGAGACAGGGCGTACAAGCGTACCGAACGTATGGGCGGCAGGTGACGTCAACGGAAAAAGCATGTTGGCTCACACGGCTTACCGTGAGGGTGAGGCTGCCGTTAATTCGATGCTCGGTATAAAGGACAAAGTCGATTACAGAGCGATACCCGCCGTAATTTACACAAAACCCGAAGTCGGTACGGTCGGCGAAACGGCAGAGTCCGCATCGAAAGTCGGAATCGATGCCGAAGAACATACGATAAGTCTCCGTTACAGCGGACGTTACGTTGCCGAAAACGAAGGCGGCGACGGAATTGTAAAAATCGTTGTCGACAAGGTGCACAAAACCGTTATCGGGGTACACATGATAGGTTCGTATGCTTCGGAAATTATATACGGTGCCGCCGCTATGGTTGCACGGGAGGACAGGGTGTCCGATGTCAGAAAGCTTGTTTTTCCGCATCCTACGGTTTGTGAAGTAATTCGCGAAGGCATGTTTGCAATCGATTAAATTAAATAATAAAAAGGAAGGATATTATATTATGCCTAAGAGTCAATATATCAGCCCGAAAGACGCATTTGAAAGGGGCTTCATAGAATTCGATAAAATACCGCTTTGTCAGTACGACAAGACGCTTGCAGAAGAAAAAAAGATTTACAAAAAGAAAGATTTTCTCCGTATCTACAGAGATATGAGAATCATCCGTGAATTCGAAACGATGCTCAATGAAATAAAAACAAAGAGCGTGTATAACGGAGTCGAATATCACAATCCCGGCCCCGCACACCTTTCGATAGGTCAGGAAGCATCCGCTGTAGGCCAGGCATACTGCCTTGATATAAACGACTTCACATTCGGTTCTCACAGAAGTCACGGCGAAATTCTCGCAAAAGGTCTCTCGTCGATTAATAAACTTGATGACGATGAGCTCTACGGTATTATGAAAGAATTTCTCGGCGGAAATATTCTTTCGGTTGTTGAAAAAGAAAATCACACGGGTGACGTAAAAGATCTTGCTATGGATTTCCTTCTTTACGGAGCTCTTGCGGAGATTTTCGCACGTACAGCGGGATTTAATAAAGGTCTCGGCGGTTCTATGCACGCATTCTTTATTCCGTTCGGCATTTTTCCCAACAATGCAATAGTCGGCGGCGCGGCTCCCGTTGCACTCGGTGCGGCGCTTTATAAGAGAAGCTGTCACAAGAAGGGTATCGTTATCGCAAACTCCGGTGACGGCGCATTGGGACGCGGTCCCGTTCTCGAAGCTCTCAATATGTCCAACATGGACCAGATAACGAAGCTTTGGGGCATGGACGGCAAGTACGATGACGGCGGTATGCCTATCCTCTTTAACGTATTCAATAACTTCTACGGTATGGGCGGTCAGACGAGAGGCGAAACTATGGGCTTTGATATTGCCGCAAGACTCGGTGCGGGATTTGCACCCGAAATGATGCATGCGGAAAAAGTCAACGGTTATAATCCTCTTGCCGTTATAGATGCCACAACGAGAAAGAAAGAACTTCTTTTCGAAGGTAAAGGCCCCGCTCTCCTTGAAGTTGCGACTTACAGAGTCAGCGGCCACTCGCCCTCCGATTCATCGACGTACAGAAGTGCAGAAGAAATCGAGGAGTGGAAGAATGCTTGTCCCATCGCCGCATACCGTGAAAAAATGGTTAAGGGCAAGGTCGCATCCGATGCCGAATTCGGTGCAATCGAAGAAGATATCATAAAGAGAGTTACCAAGATATGTAAGATGGCGACGGATGACAGTATTTCGCCCAGAATGAATCTTGACGAGACACCCGACGTTATTTCCTCTATTATGTTCTCGAATACGGAAACTCCCAGTATGGATACGACAAGAGAGCCCGAAGTTCTCATGCCGAAAGCGGAAAATTCAAGAGTAAAGCAAATTGCGGGTAAAGCACGTTTTGCATACGACGAAAAAGGCCGGCTTATCCCCAAAATCAAGCAGTACGGACTTCGTGACGGACTTTTCGAAGCTATTTTCGATAAATTCTATGAAGACCCCACAACGATAGCATACGGAGAAGATAACCGAGATTGGGGAGGAGCGTTCGCCGTTTATCGCGGACTTACCGAAGCCCTTCCGTATCACAGATTCTTCAATGCTCCGATTTCGGAAGCCGCTATTGTCGGATCGGCAGTCGGTTATGCAATGGCGGGCGGTCGTGCGATAGTAGAGCTTATGTACGCCGACTTCATCGGATGTGCCGGTGACGAAATATTCAATCAGCTTTCGAAGTGGCAATCCA
>CAYXMB010000151.1:0-3959 GCA_964466085.1 uncultured Ruminococcus sp. | reverse complement strand
TTACAAAAAAATATAGCAAGTTGGTTCTAACCACTTGACTTTTTATAGGAGGCAAATATATGTCAGACTTTGAAATCAACAACAACTTTGAAAACAGCGAAAATAATACCGACATCACAGGCGGTAATGAAAATACCTCACCGGCATCAAATCCGAACAGCGCAGATGACGCATCGGATGTTCGGGAATTCACGCCGGCTACGGAGAATCATGAAGAGAAAACCGCAAAGGAATCCGAAAAGGATCCTGCCGAATATACTTACTCCTACGGCGCATTCGGCACAAAAGAAAATGTGACAAGCCGCTTTGAGCCCTATGCGGGAAGCCCGCACGGTCAAAACACGGGCACAAATTACACGGCAGGAAATCAAAGCACGCCGTATGCGTCGGGAGAAGACCACAGCAATTCTTATTCCGGAGGATACTCAACGTACGGAAATCAGTCTCCATACGCACAGACACAAAATAATTATCCTCCCCGTCAAACGGGAAGCTACACGCCTCAACCGCAAAATCCGTCGCCTCGCAAAAAAAGCAGCGGTAAGACCGTCAAAGCTTCGACGGCAATTCTTCTTTGCGTCGCATGTGTATTGCTTTCGTTTGCCGTTTCGATTCTCGGCTCGACGCTTGCATACAAAGCTATTGAGGCGGATAAATCCGACAACGCATCGGCAAGCCCGTCGGGTGACGGCGTAGTAATGTACCGTGACGTTGAAACAAAAGCTTCGGGCGATACGACTGTTGCCGATATTGTCGATACCGTTGCCGACTCGGTAGTTGAAATAACAACCGAATTCGTTCAAAGCGGTAACTTCTTCTTCAGCCAGTACGTAACTCAGGGTGCGGGAAGCGGTGTTATCGTCTCGGATGACGGATATATCGTAACGAACAACCACGTCATTTGCGATACGGAAAACGACAATACTTTGGCAAACACGATAAAAGTAAAGCTCAGAAACGGAACGGAATACACGGCATCGGTTGTCGGAACGGATGCCGATGCGGATATCGCACTCATTAAAATCGAAGCCTCAGACCTCACCCCCGCAGTATGGGGTGACAGCGACAAAGCGATTGTCGGCGAACAGGTACTTGCAATCGGCAATCCTCTCGGCTCTCTCGGCGGAACACTCACAGTGGGTTATATAAGCGCAACAAGCCGTGAAATCGAAGTCGACAACGTTAAAATGACTCTTATCCAAACCGATGCGGCGGTTAATCCCGGTAACTCGGGCGGCGGTCTTTTCGACTTGAACGGAAACTTAATCGGAGTTGTCAATGCAAAATCCTACGGCACCGAAATCGACGGTCTCGGTTTCGCAATACCTTCAAACGACGCAAAAGAAACTGTCGAGCAGCTCCTTGAATACGGCTACGTCAAAGGAAAAGTATTTATAGGCGTTTCGTTCTACGAATACAATTCCGGCTTCTATTCGTCTTTCGGCTCTTCCGCAATGCTCATGGTATACGGAACAGAAGCGGGATACAACGACGATGTTTTGGAGCAGGGCGATATAATTCTTTCGATGGACGGCGAAGAGGTCGCAAGCGTTGCCGACGTTAAGGCAATTCTTAAAAATCACAAAGTGGGAGATAAAATTCCCGTTTCAATACTCAGAAACAAAACGGCGCTTGACGTTGAAATAGAATGTTACGAATACAACGTTTCGGACAGCGAAGTTTCGTTTGAAGAACAGTAAAGAAGCAAAGTGCCGGCAATCAGTCGGCACTTTCTCGAATTTCACTCTTGCAAGCGGAGGACAAAATGTATAAAATATTGGTCGTCGACGACGAGGAAATGATAAGAAAAATAATCGCAAAATATGCGGCTTTCGAAGGACACGAAATCACAGAGGCAAAAGACGGAATCGAAGCTGTAAACCTTTGCAAAAACAATAATTTCGACATTATGATAATCGATATCATGATGCCGGAGCTCGACGGTTTTTCGGCGTGTCGGGAAATACGTAAAACTTCCGATATTCCCATAATTATGCTCTCGGCAAGAGGTGAAGAATACGACAGAATCAACGGTTTTGAGCTCGGAATAGACGATTACGTCGTGAAGCCTTTTTCCGCCAAAGAGCTTATGCTGAGAGTCGATGCGATAATGAAAAGGAGCAAAGCATCAAACGAAAAAGTCGATAAATCCAACGACATTTTCACTCTCGGCGTTTTGAAAGCCGATGTCACGGCACGCATAGTTTACGTAAACGACAGGCGAGTTGAGCTTTCTCCGAAAGAATACGACTTATTCTTTTACATGCTCCGCAACAAAAACATAGCTCTCACCCGTGAAATGCTGATTCGCGAAGTTTGGGGGTACGATTATTTCGGAGACGACAGAACACTCGATACTCACATAAAACTTTTAAGAAAAAGTCTCGGCGAAGCATCGAAATACATCGTCACTTTGAGAGGAGTTGGATACCGTTTTGATACAAACGTTTAAGAAAAAAGAACCGAAATCTCTCTCTCGGCGCATGTTCACATATTTTTCCTGTTTCACTTTATTCGTCATAATCCTTCTTTGGCTTTTTCAAACGGTTTTTTTGGGTTTGATTTACAAAAACGTGAAACTTTTCGACATGCGGCACTGCGCCGGAAGCTTAATTGAAAGTGTTGAAAACGGAAATATCGAAAGCGGAGTACGTCTTGCATCATCGAAATACAACAGCTGTATTTCGGTTTTTCAAATCGCGGGAAACACGGGAAAGACCGTTGCAAGCAATCACATTCAAACGACGTGCGTAATTCACAACATCTCATCCGACAGCCTGTTGAACGACATGTACAACGGAGCTAAAAGCAATAAATACTTTGTAAAAAGAGTCGAAATCGGCTCAAACAGCGAACCGAAAGACGCACGAAGCAATTATTCGGGCGCAACAACAGTCATAATGTCATCTGTTGTAACACGCTACGAAACAGACTATTTGATACTTGTCGACAGTGAAATAATGCCGCTTGCCTCGACCACAAGGACTTTGAATTACCAACTTACCGTTATATCGGCGATTTTAATTGTTGCGGCGGCGATTATCTCGGCAGTTATTTCAAAAAAACTTGCCAAGCCTTTCAAGGCAATGAGCAAAGAAGCTGCCCTTCTTGCAACGGGAAAATACGACGTAAATTTCGATAACAAAGCGTTTCTTGAAGCAAAACAGCTCGGTGATGCACTGAACTTTGCGGCAGGTGAGCTCTCAAAACTCGACGGTATGCAAAAAGAATTAATCGCAAATATTTCTCACGATCTCAGAACTCCCCTCACTCTTATTTCGGGCTACAGCGAAGTCATGAGAGATATTCCGGGAGAAATGACACCTGAAAACATGCAGGTTATCATCGACGAAACAGAACGTCTCTCACAGCTCGTAAGCGACCTTCTCGAACTTTCGAAGCTTGCAAACGAAGAAGCAATAACTCATCCCGAAATTTTCACTTTAAACGATGTTATCGAAGATACGATAAAGCGTTACGACAAATTGGTCAGGAAAAACAATTACAGAATTCTTTTCGAATCCGATCGAAAAGTTAAAGTAAAAGCCGACAAAACGAGAATTTTGCAAGTTCTCTACAATCTTATTAATAATGCCGTCAATTACACCGGAGAAGACAAAACGGTAAAAGTTACTCAGAAATCCGTCGGAGGCAAAGTTCGCATAAGCATAACCGACAGCGGCGATGGGATAGCTCCGGAAGAACTTCCGATGATATGGGAAAAATACTACAGAGGAAACTCTTTCCACAAAAGGGAAACCGTCGGGAGCGGTCTCGGCCTTTCCATTGTAAAAAAGGTACTTCTCCTTCACGGTGCCCATTTCGGGGTAACAAGCAAAGTAGGTTGCGGAAGCACTTTCTGGTTTGAACTTGACGAGTATACCGAAGAATAACCGAATATCTTCTCTTAAAATCAGGCCTTTGAAAAGCGGACACTTTTCAAAGGCTTTTTTTCGACA
>CAYXMB010000150.1:0-3976 GCA_964466085.1 uncultured Ruminococcus sp. | reverse complement strand
ACCTTTGCGCCGTTTTCCGAAAGATACCTTGCAAGCGCCGACACAACGGCGGTGCCGTATCCCCTGTTTCTGTATTCTTCCGCCGTTTCCACGTTTATATCAAGCCCGTCGCCGTCTGCCAAATCATTGACTCCGGCATACGATACGATATGTCCGTTCTCGATTACGGCAAAGCATACGTCGAATTTATCCCCGTCGCAAAGCTCGATATCACGGCTGACGTCATTGTAATATTTTTCGAATTCGTCATTTGTCGAAATCATTACAACGTTTTCCCGGCAAAGAAACTCACCGTTTATTTTTTCGGGCACCGCTTTGTATTTTACGGTAATCGGAGAATTTTTTTCGGAATAGGCGTACCCTGCCGTTTTCATTTCGGATGAGAGCCTTTCGGCAACGAATTTCGCACCTTCCTCGCAAAACGGTCTGTCGCCGTAAAGCTTTGCGAAATCCTCCGCAACCGAATAAAAACGAGAGTAAACCGTTATTTCGCACTCCCCGTTCCCGTCGGTAATTTCAAACGGCACGGCAATACAAGACTCGCCTTCCATGACGAATTCTTCGAAATCAAGGTCTTCAGTTGTTATTTTAGTCATATGTCTTTAATCATTTTCCCAAAGGAGAGCGGCTTTTCTGAAGTCGGGCTGCGACAGCTTATCCATATAAGCGAATTCTCTCGGACAAACCATTCCGTAACGTTTCATGTAAAGGTACTGAAGTTTATTGTTTTCGACAATTGCCTTTTCGTTTTCTTCATATTCTTTCTGCTTTTCGGGAACGTTTTTGAGTTGTTCGGAGTATTCGTTCAAAACGAAGAATTTGTAATTCAAAAGCTGTATTTCGGAACATCTGACGTGAGCGAGTTCTTCGTCGCTTTCGGCTTCGGCTTCCGCTTTTGCGAAAAGTTTTTCGCACTTTTCGATATATGCGAATTTTGCGGAAAGCTCGTTTTCATATCCGCTCGGTTTGACGTAAATCGATGCGTTGTCGAAATATATGCCGAAATGAGAATTTTCGGAACATTCAAGCATATAATCGATGATTTCCCTTATGTATTTTCCGCCTTTTCCGTAGTATCCGTTAACAAAGCGGTCTATTTCGTCGCTGTATTCTTCTTCGGTCATGTAGGGGTTCCACAGAAGTCTTGCCAAAAGATATCCTTTAAGCTCGCCGAATTCACCGTTCGGGCAGAATATATTACCCTGTTCGAAAACACCTTCCGCACCGTTATCGGCAAAAAATCTGATGTTCTTTCTGAAAATTCCGATATTCATAAAAGTTGTCGAGTAATTGGTGAAATTCGTCGTGTAATCCCATATATACAAATGTTTCGTGAGATGCGACCATTCGACAAGCTGTTTCGAAAAAGGTTCTATAACCGTATCGGGATGACCGGGAGTTTCGTGACATTCCTCGTGAGAATGACGGAAGCACGATTCGATTGAGCAAAGTCTGACTATAACGTTATCTTCGGGGACAACCGTTTTCGGAGGCTTTCTTGTGAATCTGTAAGCGAAAGTGTCGAACAAAATGTCGGGATATTCGTCCTTAAGCTCTCTTGCGATTCGGTTTACGAACATGAGCATCGTGCCCATCTCGGAGCCTTCTCTTTCGTTGATTTCACGGCATTTGTCGCATTTGCAGGCTCCGCCGTCTCCGTCGTTTTGCGTTATCGACATTATCTTCGCATCGGGACATTCCTTAAGCTTTCTTCTGACGTTTTTCAAAACGGTTTGATAAACGTTTTCGTCGCAAAGGCAAGGCTGATGCCATGCTCTTTCGCCTTCGGGGCACTGTTCCGAAAGATATCCTATCGTATGTTCGAAGCTTCCGGCATACGAAACGCCCGAACCGTATTTTTCGCCGATGAGTCTTCCGACGTTTCCGTTAAGCTTGAGCTTTGCGCTTATATCTTCTCCGGAAACGGGATACCAATAAGCGTTTCGACAATAAAAAGTCGGTGTTTCGGTATATGAAACTTCGGGTATTTCAAGCTCCGTGTTCTTCGGGATTTTTTCGTAGTTTTTAGTCATAAAAAGGCAACCGCACTGCTTTTCGAGGAAAGTGAACACGCCGTACAAGGCACCTCTTACACCGCTTCCGAGAATATAAATTTTCTCTCCTTCGGTTTTGACGCAAAATCCCTCGTCGGAAAGTTTTTCGCAAAGCTTGTCGTCGTATCCTCCGCGATTTGTATAGCCCACGATTATTTCTTTTTCGCTTGCGGGCTTATTGTCGGTGTATTCGCAAAGAACGGCACCCGTTATTTTGAAAAGGTACTGTTTCAGATTATAGACGGCGGTCTTTTCGGCATCGGTCGCTTCACGCCTGTAAATAATCGAATATTCCGTATCTTTGTTATGAGTAAGTTTAATCATTGGAATGCTCCTTAACTTTATTCTTCGGTTTCAGTATATCAAATTAATTTACCTTTTTCAAGCATTTATCGAAAAAAGCGCCGTTAAAGTAACCGACGGACAAATATTTTTTCAAAACAGTGGATTTTTCTTTTTCCGTGTGTTATAATGTTATATTATATGATAGAATGAGAAACGTTATCTTTGCGGCTTTCGCAAGGTATAAAGGTTTCGGACCAAACCAAGCGGAAAGGAAAAAATGAAATGCGTGAAACAATCGATGAACAACAATTCACGGTGCCCGTCGTTATAATTCCGGGCGCCGTGACGTATCCCCTTATTCCCGCCAATTTCGAAATACAGAGAAAATCCTCCGTCAAGGCTTTCGCAAAAGCCAAAGAAGCGGATAATTTACTTGCACTTGCTTTTTCAAACGATCCCGATGTTGCATACCCGTCACCCGACGATCTTGCGAAAACCGTCGTTGTGGCGTCGGTGGAACAGTCTTACGTTTCGGGAAGCGAAAGCGTCCAGGCATCTTTTTCTTTGCTGTGCCGTGCGAAAGCGGTTTCGTTCACTGAAAAGAACGACGTGATTTTCGCATGCATAATTCCCGACGAGGCGTCGGGAAAAGCCGAGAAAGACGACATCAGAAAAGCAACTTTAAGGCGTCGCATATCGGACGGGGTCAAGACAATCGAATCTTTTCTCCCTCCCGAAGCAAGGGGTATATTGCGTTCCTGCAACAGAATAGAAAATCTCGGTGAGCTTTGCGACTACGTCGCTTACACCGTTCTTCACGACCATACCGACAAACTTGCCGTTTTAAACGAATTCAATGCGGAAGCACGTGCGATTTATCTGTGCGGTGCTCTCGAAAAAGAAATCGAAATCTGCAAGCAAGAGCTTATTATTCACCAAAGAATGCAACAATCGGCGGAACACGCCCACTACGAAAACTATCTTCGTGAAAAAGAAAAAGCCATCCGCGAGGAACTCGGCGAGGACGATGACGAAATAGAGGAGCTCTCCTCAAAGCTCGAATCCGCCGTTTTTTCAAACGATGCCGAGTGCGACGGCAAAATCAGGCAAAAGCTCGAAAAAGAGATTTCAAGGCTTTCGAAAATGCCGATAGGCGCTCCCGAAGCAATTGTTCAGAGAAATTATATAGAAACCTGCCTTGACCTCCCCTGGTGCATTAAAACCGAAGACAACATCGACGTTGCGGCTGCGAAAAAAACACTCGACAACGACCACGACGGGCTTGAAAAGCCGAAAGAAAGAATACTCGAATATCTCGCCGTAAAGCAACTGAATCCCGACATAAAAAATCAGATAATATGTCTTGTCGGCCCTCCCGGAACAGGTAAAACCTCGCTCGGCATTTCCGTAGCACGTGCGATGGGCAGAAAATTCGCAAGAGTTTCGCTCGGCGGAATTCACGACGAGGCCGAAATAAGAGGTCACAGAAAAACGTATATCGGCTCCATGCCCGGAAGAATAATAACCGCCGTGGAACAGGCGGGAAGCTCAAACCCCGTAATTCTTCTCGACGAAATCGACAAGATGACGAAGACGGTACAGGGTGACCCGTCGGCGGCAATGCTCGAAGTGCTTGA
>CAYXMB010000149.1:0-4016 GCA_964466085.1 uncultured Ruminococcus sp. | reverse complement strand
CATCAATGCTCATCTATAATACCACAAATAAAAAAGCTTGTCAATAGCTTTTTTGAAATTTTTTTACTTTCCCGACGGATAAAAGTATTGCATTTGACGCTGTTTTATATTATGATATATAAGGTAAACGGAAAAATTCCGATTTCAAACTTCAAAAAATTTTTTTGAAATTCGAAAAAGTAGGGCATTTTGTGCCGAAGGAGGTTTCGATGTTCGGTTATATAAAACCTTACGTTCCGTCTCTGACCGTATCCGAGCACGAGGCTTACAAAGCGGTATATTGCGGGCTTTGCCGTGAAATGGGAAAAGCGACGGGTCAAACGTCGAGATTTTTTTTGAGTTTCGACATGACATATCTTGCGATTTTCAGAGCGGCAATCGAAAAAATCGCTTTCGAATTCGAAAAAAAGCCGTGCATAGCTCATCCATTCACACCGAGAACCTACGTCAAAAGCAACTCGGCGCTGACTTTCTGCGCATCGGTATCGGCGATACTGACGGACGGAAAAATAAAAGACGATATTTGCGACGAAAGAGGAATTAAAAAAACCTCTTCGGTTTTGCTTTCCCCCGTCACCGGAGGATTTGTGAAAAAATGCTCCGACAGAGAAAAGCCGCTGAAAAACAAGATTGACGCACATCTTAAAGCACTTTCGCAAGCGGAAAAAGAAAAAAGACCGTCGATAGATTATCCCGCCGACTTTTCGGCACGCATGATTTCGGACGTCGCATCTTTCGGGCTTGACGGATATAATGAAAGAATTGCCGGCGAAGTGGGTTTTCGCATCGGAAAAATCATTTACGTTCTGGATGCAGCCGACGATGTATTTAATGATATAAAAGGCGAAAAATTCAATCCTCTTGCATTACTGTACGGAAAAGAGCCGTTTGAAACGGAAAAAGAAAAAAAATTACCGAAAAGCATTGCGGACGGGCTTTACGCCGCAATATGCATTGAATGCGAAAAGCTGGAACATGCTTTGAACCTTGCCGATTTATCATCGTCACCGACTCTTTCGGGAATTATATACAATGTTGCCGACAAAGGTATAAAAGCGACCGCACGGCACGTTCTTTACGGTGTCGGAGAAAACGAAAATCCTTTTAGGCACAGATATTAACAGAAGAGAACATTTAGAAAGGAAACAACATGACAGATCCTTATAAAGTTTTAGGCGTTTCGCCGAATGCGACGGATGAAGAAATAAAAAAAGCCTACCGCAAACTTGCGGTGAAATATCATCCCGACAACTATGTCAACAATCCTCTTTCCGACCTTGCGGAGGAGAAAATGAAAGAAATCAACGAAGCTTACGACACGATTCAAAAAGAACGTGCAAACGGCGGTACATCGCACAGACAAGGAAGCTATTCGGGCTATTCCGGAGGTTTCAACACCTCGTCAAGCACGGGAAATTCAAGCTTTGCGAACGTTCGTCGCATGATAAACGCAAACGATTTTTCGGGTGCGGAAAATGTTTTGAATTCAACACCGCAAGCCGACAGAAATGCCGAATGGAACTTTCTCATGGGGTGCATCCTCGCCGCCAAAGGCAATTATTTCGATGCGCAAAAATATCTTGAGACGGCATGCTACATGGATCCGAACAACGCCGAATACAGAAACGGCAGAGATCACGTGAGAAATGCCTCAAGAGGAAACGGCGCCTATTACGGCGGAAATGCCGACGGTTGCGATGCGTGCGACGTTTGCGGCACTTTAATGTGTCTCAACTGCCTTTGCGGCGGTCGCGGCGGCGGTTGCTGACGGAGGTTTTATGAAAAAAAGAAATCAAAGTCGCAATACCGAAAAATTAGCTCTCGCCTCTCTTTTTGCGGCGCTCTGTTTCGTTCTGATGTATTTCGGCACGGTAACCGTTGTTTTCGACTTATGTGCCGTCACCGTATCTGCACTTATCATTATTATCTCCGTTATAGAAATCGGCGGCATGTATTCGTGGCTTATATGGGCGGTTTGCGGAGTTCTCTCTCTTCTTATTTTGCCCGACAAATACGTCGCTCTCGAATTTGTTCTCTACGGCGGCATATATCCTATGTTGAAATCGTTTTTCGAAAAATTTCCGAAATTCGTATCGTGGATTTTCAAACTTCTTTATTTTAACGTCGCTTTCACGGCAAGCGTTTTCGTCGCAAAATACGTTTTTGCCATGAGCGATATCGGTTTTGAGCTTAAAATCACAGCATATCTTCTCGCAAATATTTTCTTTATAATATCGGATGTTTGCTTCTCCCTTTTGATAAGCATTTATATTTACAGAATACGTCCGAGACTGAAATTAAGCCGCAAAAAATGAAGTCTTGCAAAATCTTTCTTTATATGTTATACTTTATTTAACATAAACCAAAACAGCGAAAGGCTATACTTATGAAAAAAATACTTGCCGCTTTTCTCGCCGCCGTGATGCTTCTTTCCGTTTGTTCCTGCGAAATAGGAAAAAAACCGTCCGAAGACGAGGACAACCGAAAAACGGACTTCGACGGCAGCAAAGCCGTAGTTTCCACCGAAAATTTCTCTTTCAGTTTTGCGGAGCTCGACTATATCTTCTGCGATACCTACAACAGCATGCTGTACAGCTATTACAGCAATTTTCAAAGTGATTACGCAACCTACATTCTCTCTTATACCGGGCTTGATATAAACAAGCCGCTCAAAGACCAGACGATGAACGACGGTTCCGGCACTTTCTTCGATTATTACGTCGGCGTTTCGATTGAAAAGGCAACCGATATTCTGATTTTCTGCGAATACGCAAAAGCGAATTCCGTAGAATACAGCGACGAGGACCGTGAATATATCGACGAGGTGGTTGAAGCCTACGTTAAGCAGGCATCCGACAACAAATGTACAGTCGGAGAGCTTTTCGAAGACTCAATGGGGCTTATAACAGAGGACGTAATCAGAAGCTACGCCGAGAAAAACACTCTTGCGGGTCTGGGTTACACCCATCTCAAAGAAGCATATAACTTTACCGACGACGAAATCGACGACGAATTCAAATCGGATCTCAAATCATATTCCTATATAAACTATCTCGTATATACGTTTCAAAACGACGGTGACGCCGATATAAGCACCGACGACATAAAAAAATATGCCGATGAACTCAGTCATGCCGAAACCGAGACAGAGTTCATCGAATATTGCAAAAACTATCACGACGGCGTTCTTTACAAAAACACGGACAGTCACCCCGAATTTTCAAGTGAAAACCTTTTGAAAGAAAGAATTTCTTATTCCGAAGGAACCGACTATCTCGACAAGCTTTTCGAAGGCGAAAAGGGCGACACCTTCGTTACCGAAAGTACGAAAGACGATACGACAACTTACAGCGTTTACATGCTTGTTGACGGGCCGTCGGATGCGACTTACAAAAAAGTTAACGTAAGACACATTCTTTTCAAGCCGGGAAATTACGAAAGCACCGATGACTGCAAAAAAGCGGCGGAGGATGTACTCGCACTTTACAAGCAAAATCCTACGGAAGAAAACTTCACCGCTCTCGCAAACAAATACAGCGAAGACACCTACACGGCGGATGACGGAACCGAAAAGATAACCGATGAAGGCGGACTCCTCAAAGAAGTCGGTTACAACGAAACAGCAAAAGATTTCGAAAATTGGATTTTCGACTCCTCACGTGAAGTCGGAGATACCGATATTATCCTCTCGACTGTCGGATACCACGTTATGTATTTCTCCTCATACGGCGAAGAACAAAATCCCGGTCACGAAGCGGCAAAAAACGCTCTTATTCAAAAGCAATATGAAAAAGACCACAACGAACTTCTCGAAAAATACGCCGTGACATCGGAAAAGGAATATATCGAAAATCTCGATTATTGATTTCAAAATTCAATAAGCACCGACAGAGGCACACTCCGCAATGAAGTGTGCCTCTGTTGCATTTGTCTTCGGACGGTATAAAAAAGCAGAGCGTAATGATGTGACCCCCAAAAGTTAGACTTTTTTAGCGTAGTAGTTTTACGACTGCTAC
>CAYXMB010000148.1:0-4085 GCA_964466085.1 uncultured Ruminococcus sp. | reverse complement strand
CCGCAGGGGCAAAGCCCCCAAGACGAGCGGAGCGAGGATTGAAGCGGTACTTTGAATGAAGCCGAAAATGCGGCAGCTGATTTTCGGCAAGGGAAAAGTACCGCTGCGGCGATGCATGACAACATATTACTGCCGTTTCTTTTTTCATCGCTCGAAACAAACGGATAAACTTCACCATACTGCTTTTCAAAAGTTTTTGCAAGGTTTTTTTCAAAAAGCCGGAAAAAGCCGGAAAGAAAAAGCGGTAAAGCCACATAAGACCTCACCGCCGTATCTAAACATAAAAATTTCGCCGTTTAAAGTTTTTGCAAGGCCTTTTCCGAAAAGCCGGAAAAAGCCGAAAAAAAGGCTTGCCATACAAATAAAATGCAAGACAAGCCCCTGAATTTTATAATTATCGCCGTCAATCGACAACTTCAACATGCATTCCGTCGGAAATAACATCGGATGAAACATAACAGATTTCCGTTTTCATCATCTCGTCAAAAGAGGAATTAACTTTTTTACCGTTAACGTAAATTGAACGGCTTCCGATTCCTTTATCGGTATACTCGATTTTAACACGGTGACCCTTGAGCATCATATCAAGAGTTGCATGAGTGCACGGCATGAAAGCCGGAGTTTGAATTTTAACGCCTTCAAGAGTAGGTTCGACACCGAAACCGAATCTTACAAGCTCTTTTATAAATACAGCTCCGCTTCCCGTATACCAATCGCCCATTGATACACCGTCAATGCACAGTGAATCGTTGTGGCAATATGAATTCGGCATAACAAATGAAGTCATCGTACAGTTGTCATGAGTTATGACAATGGATTTCTCCAATTCTTCCCACGCACGGCGACTTTCTCCGATTAAAAACATTGCCATAATGCCGAAAGTCGATGCGTGAACGTATGCACAACAATTTTCATAAGTCCCTTCCGTTATCGTCGACAGTCTGCCTATCTGAGGCCTGTAATCTATCGTAAACGGCACATTGAAAGTTTTGAGACCGTATTTAGAGCTTACGGCATCAAAGCACTCAAGAAGGCTTTCTTTGCCTTCGGGAGCCTTATTTATTATACCCGATATCGCCCAAAATGAATTTGCGGTAAGTGAATAACGGTTTGCACCGTCACAGTCGCTGTGAGAGCCGACCTTATAACTCATTTTATCGCCCCATCCGTGAATAACGCGAAAATTGCCGTCTTTTTCTTCAAGAGCCCATTTGATAAGCCCTTTTTCGACTTTCAGGCGAAGGGCGGAATAGCGTTCTGCTTTATCTTTCATTCCGAGCTTTTCGCAAAGTTTGGAAAGCTCATCGAGGTTTTGGTAAAATTGCAAAGTCGTCATAACGGAAACGCCGTCTCCGAATTTCTTTCCCTCATCGGCGGTCTTTCCGAGACCGTCAAGTGCATCATTCCAGTCACCGTACAATGCTCTCATACAACTTGTTTTAGAATCCAAATTGCTTTCAAGGAAATCGGCAATAAGAAGAATATGAGACAACACGCTGTCTCGCTTTGCGCTCTTTTCAACCGTACCGAGCTCCTCGTCCGTCACGTGATAATAGCCGCAAATCTCATCCAAAATAGAATAATCACCCGTGTGACAAATATATGTATATATTGTCGAAATTACCCAAACTCCCTGATCAATATACATTCTGAGGTCGAATTCGGGAAGCGAGTTTTCATCGTGAGGTACGGAAAACTGTCTCGGCGCCCTGCCGTTGTCCATAATATAATTCATGGCAACGAGAATTTTCTCACGGGTTTTTACGGGGTCCCACATAAGGGAACCTTCAAGCTGTTGAAAAACGTCCCTTATTCCGATATGCGGACCTGCATAGTTTTTACCCAGTGCACAGAAAGATACCTGCTTTTGAATGTTGCGAACGAATTTATTAAATACCTGAGGTGTTGTTTTTTCAAAATCAAGGTCATCAATACTGACCTTCATATTGTCGAATATCTCGGCATCCTCTTTTTCCCACTCGTCAATCGCTTTTTCGTTCTTTTCATATGACGATACAACACCGAGCGAGGAAAGAGCGCGCTCCATACCGTGACACACGTGAAGTTCGTATTCAACGGAACATTCATCGCCTGCTTGAAGTTCAAATTCGAGTATTTCGGATACTATCGGTAAATCGGTGGTGTTAACGAAAGGAACTTCCCTTTCGAAATATCCGTTTCTGAGCGATTCGGCATTCGCTATCGTCCTGCCCTTATATGTACAAAAATCGTTTCTCGAAACAGTCGACGATTTTCTCAAAACTTTTCCCGAAGAAATAAGCGAATTCACAACAAGGCAGTCTTCTTTGCCGTTGCGACTCCAAAGAATGTAATTATCTCCCTCTTTTTTTGCGAATTTGCTCATTCTGTCCCAGAAACTTTCGCTTTCTTCGAAGCGAAGCAAAGCTTCGAAAAACGAAGTGAGATAAATTTTTTCGGTATTCTCGGTTTTATTTTTCGCACATACGGAAAAATGAATTGTTTTTTCTTTCGTAACGTTCATTCTGACGGCAAACGTCACATTTTCTGTATCGGCAATATAGTAAACACAGCGAAGCGAAAAAACGACGTAACGCTTGACTCCGCAAGGCTCAATCAGCTGTCTTGCCCCGCCGAGAATCGAAATCGGAAAATATTTTTCTCCGTCGGAAAGCCCACCGAAGAAATTAACCGACGGTTCTTCTCCGTAATTTGCGTTTTTGAATACCGTAAACAAAGAATCACAGGCGGTTATAAATCCCGTTTGATATGCCCAAACAACGAATCCGTCTGCATCGTAAGGAAATCTCGATTCGCCGAGCTTTCTCGGAAGAGCGAGAATTTTTTCATCTTTCAAGTAAAAAGTTTCTTGCGGTAAAACGCCTTCATTGCCCTTTTCGTTTTCTATTTCATTTATAAGTTTTTCGATTTTTTCGTAAAGCATAATATCCTCCGGCTTAATTATTCATCGTCCTCGTGAAGTCCCATTGATTCCATGAGTTTGCGGTTAAATTCCTTTGCCGCATTATATCCGGAACGTTTTTGTCTTGTGCTCATCGCCGCAATTTCAATAATAACGGCAAGATTTCGTCCCGGCTGAACGGGAATTGTCATCGTCGGGATATTGAGACCCATAATATCGGTATATTTTTCTTCAATACCCCAGCGGTCATACATTTTCCCTTCTTCCCAAGGTTCAAGCTTTATAACCAAGTCGATTTTTTCGGTGTCTTTAACGGCACCGGTACCGAAAAGTCTCGAAACATCGACAAGACCTATTCCGCGAAGTTCCATATAATGCTTTATCATTTCGGGTGCAGAACCGACGAGCGTTTTGTCCGACACACGCTTTATTTCGACGGCGTCATCGGCAATCAGTCTGTGCCCGCGCTTCAAGAGTTCGATTGCGGTTTCGCTTTTACCGATACCGCTGTCACCGAGAATGAGAATACCTTCTCCGTAAACTTCAACCAAAACTCCGTGTCTTGTTATGCGAGGTGCAAGATTTAAGTTTAAAAACGCTATAACCGCAGCAACAAATGCCGACGTAGAGCGATCACACGAAAGAAGCGGCACAGTGTACTTTTCGGCAAGTTCTTTTACTTTGCCGTCAACCGAATTCGAATGAGTAAAGATTACGCAAACGGGCTTTTTTTCAAAAAGAGTTTCAAGTTTCGAAAAAGCAACTTCGACGGGAAATTCTTTCAGATAATCACATTCGGTATTACCGATAATTTGTATGCGATCGGCTTCAAAGCAACCGTAAAATCCCGAAAGCGGCAATGCGGGACGGTTTATTTCGCAACGTGAAATGAGAATATCTTCTGCTTCGGCAGGAAGATATTCGGCTTTAAGTTTCATTTCTTTTATAAGTTTATCAAGTCCGACCGTTATTTGAGCCGTTTTTTTTTCTTGTGACATTTTGCTCTCCGTAATTCACTTTAAAATAATTGCCGTCTTACCGCACGGCATATATATTTATTTAATATCGATTCCGCCGAACAGCGCAGAGGCATTGACGAAAACGGTGTGCCCGTTGCCCGTTGACTTCTTTGCATTGCTCACTCCGCCGAAAATGCTGTTGGAGTAAACTTTCACATTAACGT